>RECI01000206.1 GCA_007694095.1 Balneolaceae bacterium
CTGAAAAGCGGCCTTTGCTGTGAAGCGTGAATCTTTATCCTTTCAGTCTCTTCCGGGGAAAGAGGTGTAAAATCAGTCATAACCTTCAGCGCCATACTGAAGAGATCCTCATTACCAGGTGGAAGAGCAGAAGTTATCGGATGCGATAGTGCAAAACGCAGGCCGTTTCGCGCTTCATCCGGGTCTTGCATAGGTTCGTACCATGCTTTGGGAAGTCTTTCTGTGGTGCCTTCGGGCCAAGGTCCTCTCACCATCGATTTTAATGCCAGGATACCAAGACCTTTTTCATGTGCACGCTGCATTACCTGGGGCCCAAAATTACCTGCATACCAAGATGAAGCGGAAAAAGGGAACATAACAGAAGCAAATTCATAACGATCCATCAGCATCATAGCTGCTTCAACCGTATGGGCGGAAAATCCGATATGCCTGATCTTGCCTTCTTTTTTTGCCTCAAGGAAAGTTTCCATTGCACCACCAGGGCCAAAGATTTGTTCTACTTCTTCCGCTCGGCTCACAACATGAAACTGGTAAAGGTCAAAATATTCGGTTTCCAGGCGTTCCAAAGAACGTTCAAGTTCCATTCTTGCCCCTTCTTTGTCTCTCATCTGTGTTTTATTGGCAAGGATTATATCTTTGCGATAAGGTTTCAGTGCAGGGCCGAGTTTGATTTCAGCATCGCCATAACTGGGAGCAACATCAAAGAAATTGACTCCATGATCGATTGCTTCCTTAACCCGTTGTGACGCCTCAGATGGCGTGGCATCCCTCACAACAATGCCTCCAAAACCAATGATTGAGAGTTTCAGGCCGGTTTTCCCAAGCTCTCTTTTTTCCATTAAACCCGGTTTTTGTATCCTTTTAATGGTTGATAAACCCGCCGGAAACATCGTCAGCATTGTTAATGCACCAGCTGATTTTTTCAAAAAAGTGCTTCTTTTCATTTTTTTGTTATTAGTGGTTAGGGAAAAAGAACATGAGTAAAATTATTTAATAAACAACTCCTGATAAGGTATAATGAGTTCAATGGAGGTTCAGATGGCCGTTTAAAAAAAGCTAAAGAACAGTTTTATGCACTATATTACACGGAAATATTAAGCGATGCAGGTTAAAGCGGGGTGCAACTTTGTATCAAGCTTCAACAGTTTCTTTCTTTCTTTTACGCAACATAAACCAGGTTACTGATGAAGCTATCATAATAATAACCGCAGCTAATACCATGGCATGCATAGGCTCTGAGAGATAGTGAATCAGTGAGTGGCCTTCTGTAGTTCCATGTCCGGGATGCGCAAATAGTGGCGTGAATCCCGACAATAGCAGAAGTATAGTAGTAATAAAGTAATTTTTGATGTTTTTCATGGTTTCGTGTTTTTGCTTTTAAATTTAATTATGTGAATCAGATCCAGGGAACTTGACCTCCAAAAACCAGAGTCATATAATTAGATTATTCAGCATACTTGTACATTATTATGAATTACTGAAATAGTCAAATTTCTTGTTTGTTTTTTCCGGCAATAGAATTGAATCAATTTAACCCAAAATATGATAGTGCAAAACAATCTCAATTATGTGTCAAAAATTTTACTGAGTAACAAAATGATATCAGGTTATTTTTATTAAGGAATTCCCTATTCTTCTGATTCACCCACATAAAAACATTTATGAAAATTCTATATTACGATTGTTTTGCCGGCATTTCAGGTGATATGCACCTGGGAGCTATGATTGATGCCGGTGTAGATCCAGATTATTTGATCAGTGAACTAAATAAATTAAACCTTACAGGGTACAAACTGCATATTTACCGGGAAAAGAGAAAAAGCATAGAGGGCACAAAAGTGGATGTGATTCTTGACAATGATTCCCAGGCTCACAACCATCATGGCCATGGCCACCATCATCATGATCATGAACACCATCATCATCATGACCATGATCACGGTCACGCACATTCACACAAGCATGACCATCATCACCACGAACATCGAAATTTCAATGATATAAAAAAGATTCTCGCAAATAGTGAGCTTTCAAAGCCAACTATAAACCGTGCCCTGAAAATGTTCAGTCTGATTGCTGAAGCTGAAGCCAAAATTCACGGTGTATCGATTGACGATATTCATTTCCACGAAGTAGGAGCGGTTGACTCGATTCTGGATATTACAGGTGCAGCAATCTGCCTGGAGTATTTAAAACCGGACAAAATTTTCTGTTCAACCATAGAGCTGGGCGGCGGCATGGTGAAATGTGCACATGGACTGATGCCGGTTCCAGCACCTGCAACGTCAGAAATCCTGAAAGGAATTCCCGTAAAAACAGGAGGAACTCCTCATGAAGCAACTACTCCGTCAGGAGCCGCGATTCTTGCTGCAAACGTAGATGAGTTTACTGATTCACTCTCATTTCGCACAATAAAAACCGCTTATGGAATTGGCCATAGGGACATGGAACTGCCCAATATACTTAGAGTACATATTGGTGAAACGGATGAAAAAGATTTAACAACCGGCGAGGCTGTAGTAATTGAATGTAATATTGATGATATGAATCCGGAATATTACAGCCATGTGATGGACCAGCTTTTCTCCGAAGGCGCTTTGGATGTTTACATAACTCCTGTTATTATGAAAAAAAGCCGGCCTGCTGTAATTTTAAGTGTCATTGGCGATATAAATCATCAGCAAAAATTATCTGAGATTATGCTGAGGGAAACCACAACCCTCGGAATAAGGTCTTATAAAGTATCCCGACTGATGTTCAATCGGGAAATGGAAACGGTAAATACGTCGCTGGGGGCTGTTACCTTAAAAAAAGCCTGGATTAGTGGCATGCCTGTTAAATGGAAACCGGAACACGAGGATTGCAAGAGAATTGCAGTTGAACACGGCTTATCATTGCAGGAAGTATATAAAATCGTGGAAGCTGAAATCACCATGTTAAACATGAAGCCTTATGAAAACTGACGTACTTATAGAATCTCAAAATGAAATACAGCAAAAATATGAGAATCTTCTTCACATTTTACGTTCTCTCGGAAAAACTGCAGTAGCGTATTCTGGGGGTGTTGACAGCACCTTCCTGCTGGTGGCGGCCAGTGAAGCGCCGGTTGATGATCTGATAGCCCTAACCATGAAACAACCTTATTTCGCTGACTGGGAGCTTGAAGAAGCGATACAATTTGCCGAAGATCTTAATGTTCAGCACAAGGTTATTGAGATTCCAGTTAGCGAAGAAATGCGTATGAATCCGCATGACCGATGCTATAAGTGCAAATCTTTTACATTTACCGCATTTTGGGAAGAGATGAAAGTTTTGGGTTATGATACACTTCTTGATGGCACTATTAGTGATGATATCGGAGAGTACAGGCCGGGATTGAGGGCAGTCAGAGAACAAAACGTCAGGAGTCCTCTTAGAGAAGCAGGATTCACAAAAGAAGAGATTCGTGCTTTATGCAGGGAAAAAGGGCTCCCGGTTTGGGATAAGCCATCAAATACCTGCCTTATAACCCGCATTCCTTACAATACACCCGTTACCGCAGAAGACTTCAGGCAAATTGAAAATGCTGAACTGTTTTTGATAAAGGCAGGATTCGGAACTGTCCGTGTAAGAAAACACGATGATATTGCAAGAATTGAAGTAGAACCTCACAAAATCAACGACCTGGTTCAGCCGGCATTTATGGGAAAAGTTGTTGACTATTTTAAAGGCCTTGGGTTTAAATTTGTGACTATTGATATGACAGGATATAAAACCGGGAGCCTTGATGCAGATATTTTGAAAAAGAACTCTTCAAAATGAACAGAAATCAAATTGAAGATCTTTTGATCAGGGTTCGTGACGGCAAACTTGACATTGATGCCGCAATTAAACATTTAACAGATCTGCCTTTTAAAGACCTTGGTTTTGCCAAAATTGACAATCACCGTGAAATCAGAACCGGTTACCCGGAAGTGATTTTTGGGCAGGGGAAAACGCCATTTCAAATAAGAGAGATCGTTGAATTTCTTCTCTCAAGAGGTAATAACATACTTGCAACCAGGGTAACACCAGAAATGTTCGATGAGGTTAGAAAGATCAGCAGTACTGCTGTATTTCATGAAGCAGCAAGGTGTATAACCATTCGCATGCGGGAACCGGTTTATCCCGATACATCGATTGCAGTAGTTACAGCAGGAACATCAGACCTTCCCGTTGCCGAAGAAGCTGTGGTTACTGCAGAGATCCTGGACAACAAAGTAACCAAAATTGTGGACGTTGGTGTGGCGGGAATTCATCGGCTTTTTGATAAAATTGATGAAATTAGGAAGGCCAGAGTTGTAATAGTAATTGCTGGCATGGAAGGTGCGCTGCCAAGCGTTGTTGGTGGCCTTGTTGATAAACCCGTGATCGCAGTTCCCACAAGTGTTGGTTATGGCGCAAATTTCGGGGGAATTACAGCACTCCTGGGGATGCTCACAAGCTGCGCCAGCGGAATAAGTGTTGTAAATATCGACAACGGTTTTGGCGCGGCTTACCTGGCAAGTATCATCAATAAATTATAGTGAACCGGTTTCGTATTAGCACATACATCCCGGCTGTCGCGATAAGGTTTGTGTCTTGCACTCTGCAAGCACCCAATATCTGTAAATATTTACTTTGCGTACTTCTCAACCTTCGCGGTAATTACACTATGCACTGCAAAACTTCTCCAGTTCTTCCATTTGTAGTGTTGTATATGGCTTGTATTGTTTTGCAAGACGTACATTCTGATCGAGCTGTTCCGGCCTTGTGATACCAATTACTCCGGTTGCAACCGGTAAGTGGCTGCCATTTCTTCCTGCACTGAGCGAATATCCTATTGCCTGGTCCATCGTAATTCCGGTGTTAAAAATTGAGTTACGCCCGGTAAGCTTCATGGCAATGATCCCAACATCTTTTTCAGAAGCTATTTGAATGAACGATCGGGTTGCCTGAGGAGATTGATTCATTGCCATACCTGCGGCATTAATGGTCAGGAAAACACAGTCAAGGTCATACCGGTGCAGCGCTTCTGTTAGTACTTCTGTGGAATGACTGCTGATGCCAATATATCCAATTTTGCCTTTGTCGCGCAGTTCTTCCATAGCTAGAACGGCACCACTGTTTCTGTCAAGAATCGTATCAAGGGTATCAATATCGTTGATGTAATGCATCAAATAGAGATCAATATAATCTGTCTGTAACCGCTTGCAGCTATCCGCGAAATTTTTCTCAACCAGGCCTTCCCTATGCCGGTTAAATGTTTTTGTAGTCAGAAAAACTTCGTCTCGGCGGCGTTTCATCACTTCACCGATGTATGTTTCACTGATGCCGTTTCCATAAACTTCTGAAGTGTCGATATAATTAATACCGAGATCAAGTGCACGGTTTATGATTTCTACTGATTCATCAAGCTTTCCGGGTTGCTCGATAGTACTTTGTCCACCCAGGCTCACAATGGTTACATCAAACTCGGTTTTTCCCAACCGCCTCTTTGGAATGGGTAATTTATCAATATCATGAGCATATGCCGGGATGGGTGAACCCGCCTTTAAAAGTGTTGCACCAAGCGATGCCGCTGTTATTTTTTTTAAAAAATTCCTTCTGTCGATATGTGTCATTTCATTAACCTCCAGGTAGTTCGTTTATAACCTATATTTTAAATATAAAGATAGAATACCCTTAATTCAGGTTATTTGAAGGCTGCAAGTCTTAACGAAAAACAGTAAAAAGATGTTTATAAACAGATAATAAAAAACAGTTTATGATACAAACATAAAGGGTAATGCTGAGCTTCTTGCCAATGTTTCAGCTTCGATTCTGCGCGTAAAGTAAGATTTGCTGAAAAATTGAAGGTCAAAGGTTCTCTGATCGAAGACCGCTTTTCCGCGATAATCAGAAAACACAATAAAAGGGGGATACACTGATTTTAAAAGCACATCATTGTCCAGCTGCATTAAGAAGACGTTCTCAAACCAGCCCTGATAAATGTACCGATTTACCGTCTTTGGTCATTTCAGATCTGCCCATTTTATATTCGTGGGAGTTTTAAACATATTTTTTACATATCCCGGAATTTATTAGTTTCCGGTATGAAAAAATTCGTTCTCTCCAGGGATGACATCCAGCCTGCACAGTATACCATACCTTATGGCGAACTGCTCAATGAAGCACAGTTACGCGCTGTTATGGCTGATACTGGCCCGGTTTTACTGGTTGCGGGGGCAGGAACCGGAAAGACAAGAACACTTGTATACAGGGTTGCCCGGTTGGTGGAGGGAGGTACCGACCCTTCCGAAATTTTGCTTCTTACGTTTACACGCCGGGCCGCGCATGAGATGCTTCGACGTGCAAGCCAGATCCTGGATGAACGCTGCCAAAGGGTAGAAGGGGGGACATTCCACCACTACTGCAGCAAACTGCTGCATCGTTATGCCCGTTACATCGGTTACCCTGAGAATTTTACGATCATCGACGCAGCAGACTCGCAGGATACCATTAATATGCTGAGGAGCCGTTTGGACACCGGCAAAATTCAATCGCGTTTCCCGAAAAAATCAACACTCTATTCTATTTTCAGCAGTTCGGTGAATAAACAGAAATCCGTGCGTGGTGTGGTGGAGGAGGAGTACCCGCAGTTTATACCACACATCAGTTCAATAGAAGAACTGTTTGAAAACTACCGCAACTTTAAGGATGCTAACTTTGTGATGGATTTCGACGATCTGCTTGTAAAAACACGCGACCTTCTGAAACAGAACAGCAATGTACGAATGGAAGCAGCCGGCCGGCACCGTCATGTGCTTGTAGATGAATACCAGGATACCAACGCACTTCAGGCAGAATTGACAATGCTCTTCAGCAGTGTGCACCGCAATGTGATGGCTGTGGGGGATGATGCCCAAAGCATCTACTCATTTCGTGGTGCCGACCATAAAAATATGCTTCGTTTTCCCGAACTGTTTACGGGGACTCAAATCATAATTCTGGAGGAAAATTATCGCTCAACCCAGCGCATACTCGACCTTGCCAACCGCGTTCTGAAACAGGCTCGTGAAAAGTTTGAAAAAAACCTCTTCACAAACAATGAAGAAGGCGACCTTCCGGGCCTTGTAAAAACTGCAAATTTGAACGATCAGAGCCGTTTCATTACACAAATGATCCTGAACTTGCGCGAACATGGATATGAGTTGAATGATATTGCCGTACTCTTTCGCAACGGGCGCGATTCGTTTGACCTGGAAGTAATGCTTAACCGGAAAAATATCCCCTATGTGAAATTTGGCGGACAGAAATTTACTGAAGCTGCTCATGTCAAAGATGTACTGGCACACCTCCGGGTGCTCATTAATCCGAAAGATATGGTTTCATGGAACCGGGTTTTGATGCTCATTGACGGTATCGGTCCAAAAACAGCCGAAGACTTGTTTTCCTGGGCACAAAAAGGGGGTAATCCATACCGTCCCGCGGATGCACCAAATACGAGTGATAAGTACCTTGTACAACTGAAGGCTCTCGGTGAATTGTTTTCGAAACTGAAGCAACTCGACGGCTCGGTTACTGAGCAGCTCCAGGCTGTGGTGGATTATTACTCTGTTTTTTGCAGGAAAAGGTTTGATGACCATCCCAAACGGATGAAAGACCTCGAAACCTTTGTTGATATTTCCGGCACTTACCGCTCACTGGAATCCCTGATAGAAGAGATCGCCCTCGACCCGATCGAGGCAACCGCTATTGAAACGGAAGCATCTCAAAAAGACGAAGCACCGCTAATTCTGAGTACCATCCACTCGGCAAAAGGGCTGGAATGGAAAACGGTTTTCCTGATACAGTGCCTTGATGGTATTTTGCCATCCGGTTACGCTCTTGATGATGAAGATCAGTTGGATGAAGAAGTCCGGCTTCTCTACGTTGCCGTTACCAGGGCAAAAGAGCAGTTATTTCTCACGTATCCTGCGCTCTTCCAAAGCCGGTTCGGGGATTATTTTTCAAATCCGTCACGGTTTATTGATGGTATTTCGGACTCATACCTGGAACCCTGGCTGCTTGTTGAGGAAACTCAAGGGCTGCCAGGAGGGGAGCATGAAAAAATACAACTAAGTGAGTAATTATTACTTACCAGCAGCGATTTTATTTCAATGCCGGGTATTAGATGATGGGATTGTACCGGGTTTATAGCCTTCTTAGCTGCCTTTTTTGTTTAATCATGTCGGCAATAAGCCAGAGTACAGGATAAACAGGAACCAAAACCGCTAGCGTAAAAAATATGATTTGCCGGTGTGTCGGTCGGTTTTTTGATGAGATGCCAGCTATACCAGCAACCCAAAAAACAAAAAACATAAACATCAGAAAGGAAACAAATATCGACCCCGCGAATCCGAAATAGTTATAGAGAGTTTCTAGCATCAGCTTTCCTTAAATATTCTTAACTTAAAGCATAAAATAGTACCGGTAAAACGGTGAACGATACAAGATATTAAAAATTGACTGAGACAATCAGTTTATTTATGAAGCGGCTGTTTCAAAAAATTTTACAGCCTGCCGGTTAAATAGTTGATCAGAAAAATAAACAGAATAAAATGGCTTTGACAATATCCATCGTAGGGAGGCCAAATGTTGGTAAATCTACACTTTTTAACAGGCTTATAGGCAGAAGAAAAGCCATCGTACATAATGAATCTGGTGTTACAAGGGACCGCCATTACGGTGAAAGTTACTGGAATGGAAAAACGTTCAACGTAATTGATACCGGCGGGTATCTGCCAAGAGATGACGATGCCATTATATCCGGTATCCGGGAACAGGTCCATATTGCAATTGATGAATCAGATGTAATTCTATTTGTTGTAGATACAGAAACAGGCATTACTTCTGATGATAAAGAAGTAACCGAGATATTGCGAAAACAGAAAAAACCCGTATTACTGGTGGTAAATAAATGCGACAATGAAGATAAATTACTTGAATCTTTCGAATTTTACGGACTTGGTTTTGATTTTGTTTTCCCGGTTTCTGCAATAAGTGGGTCAGGGACCGGAGAATTGCTCGATAAAGTTGTTGAATTATTACCGGAAGACAAAGAAGAGAATGAACTTTCGGAATACCCGAGAATAGCATTTGTAGGGAGGCCAAATGTTGGAAAAAGCAGCTTGATGAATGCACTGTTGAAAAGCGAACGCTGCATCGTTACCGATATTCCGGGAACTACACGGGATGCTATCAACAGCCTGCTCGAGTATCAAGATGAATTTTTTATTTTGGTAGATACGGCGGGATTAAGAAAAAGAGCGAAAGTAAAAGAAAATATCGAGTTTTACAGTACTGTGAGAACCGACCGTTCAATTAAGGAAGCTGATGTGGTAGTATTGCTTCTCGATTCAATGCAAGGGTTTGATGAACAGGATAAACGCATTTTACGGGAGGCTGAAAAATTTAACAAAGGAATCATAATCGCGTTAAATAAGTGGGACCTTGTTCCGGAAAAAAATACAAACCTCCTTAAAGAATTTGAAGAATATATCTATAATAAAGTCCAGACACTTCATTACGTGCCCATAATATCCATTTCGGCCCTCACAGGCCAGCGAATAGACAAGGTACTTGATCTTTCAAAAAAAGTGATTGCAGAACGCAGAAAAAAAATTGCAACCAGCGAATTAAATGACTTTATAGGACTTATCTTAAAAGAGCGCGCACTTCCCGTAAAAAGGGGAAGGCATTTAAAAATTCAATATGCTACGCAGGTAAAATCAAATCCCCCTGTGTTTAAATTTTTTATGAATAATCCAGAGGAACTTCCACCCAACTACAGGAGGTTTATAGAAAACCAGTTACGAGATCGTTTCGGTTTTGAAGGTGTGCCCATTACAATGGTTTTTCGCCAAAAGTAAATAACAATTACCTGTGTTATCAGAACTTTTTATATCAAAAAAGGATTACATTAATGAACAGAATATTTTCAATATCTTTTGAATCGAAGCGTACAAAGGTTTATTTTTGAAACAAAAATTTGAAGATCATCTATAAGCAGTTCAAACTATGCAAAATAATCTTGAAACTCCTGTCGCAAATCCTTTAACAAAAGATTTTCAGCGCGAAAGAAAACTCACTTTCCTTGAAAAAATTTATTTGCCAGAAATATTTAAAGGTTTGTGGTACACGTTCAAACAAATGTTTGCACCTACATTTACCATGAATTATCCCGAAGAAAAGTGGGATCCGCCTTCCATATTTCGTGGAAGGCCGGTATTGGTTGAAGACGAAGGACAGGAGAGATGTGTTGCCTGTGGCTTATGTGCCCGTGCATGTCCGCCACTCGCGATCAGCATGCAGGCCAGTGAAAACGATGACCCCAAGGAGCGATATCCTGAAAAGTTTGAAATAAACATGTTGAGGTGTATTTATTGTGGTTTTTGTGAAGAGGTTTGCCCTGAAGAGGCCATTGTGATGAGTAAAGATTATGATATCGTATTCGAATCGAGAGAAGACGCTGTTTATGACAAGCAAAGATTATTGGTTCCAAAAGAAGATTTGAAAGAACGGCTTGATTATTTGCATGAATATCGAAACAATCAGTTTGGACAATTTTGGAATTTCAATGAAGAAAATAACATTCACTCCGTTAGAGACAGGGATCGTGAATGGAATACAGGCCTCTCTTTGGTTGACATGCTGGAACAGCAAAAGAAAAATGACGCCTCCAAAGCATCCTCAAACTGGTCAGTATAAAAAACATGAACAAGGTTCGGGAGATATCAAACAGCGACATTGAAAAATTTATAGATGATGCTAATTATCTTATCGATGAAGCCGAAGCACTTAAGTACGTTATAGATTCCGTTCCTTACGATGAGACACCACCGGGAGGCGAGTCGATCATTGACATGCTCAGGTTAATCAATTTTGCACAAAAAGAGTACTACAAGCCAGTTACTGAAAGAGTATTTACTGAAAACAGACTCATTAAGCTAAATGAGATTACCCATTATAAAAAAGCATATGCCGAGCATACTGATGAAAAAGAACGGGATATACAAAAAGTACTTAATAAGATCATTAAAAATCGCGCCGCAATAATAAATTTATTTTATAAGATTACTGTTATAGATTGGGAGAGAATACTTAAAGACCATTCTGGTGAGGAAATTACCCTTTTTAATTTTGTATCAGGTATGGTTAAGGAGGAGAGGGCTGCTTTAAAGAAAATTGCTGATCTTGTTCTGATTTATCAAAATGAGCTTCAAAATCAGAGGGAGATAAACAGTAAAGCGGGTCATCGAAAATTTTCTGATACTTAGATTGTGTGGGGACATCTATTCATTTTCGTTTCAACAGTGGCGTCAATTTATATCGTATATAAAGAATACAGTGATATTTGGCGTGATTACAAACTTTCTCTATTAGGTGCAGGGGCAGTATGGCTGCTGAGCCAGGTTGTTTATGCTTTAGATTTTGATGCACTTCAGTCAATACCTGACATATTGCTGGTATTTGCCAATTCCATCCTGCTTACGAGCTTTTTGATACTAATAAGAATCATGAAGCCTGAATTCTTCAGATATCCATATCAATTTATATTCGTTCCGTTTTTATTGCCGTTGGCATACTTACTGGTTCTTAACTCATCTATTATGCAGTCACTGATATTTTTCTCCATACATGTAGTTTCAATTGGGGTATTTATCATATTGTCAATTGGTTACTGGAATTACCTTAAACACTCTCCAATACTGCCAATAGCATCGATAATACTTTTGATTTTATCTTTTCTGATCTATTGGCTACTGGAAGATTTTCATAGTTTCTTGCAGTTATTTGGCCAAATTTGTCTGTCGGCGGGAATTATTTGCAGTGTATATACATTTTCCGGTGTAATAAAGAAGGTTCAAGCACATAGTTGATGGAAAAAAGTGTCAGAACTACATAGAATTAACAGATATCTAAAGATGATATTATCGAATGAAAAAAGGGGATAAGGCACCTGATTTTTCTTTACAAAACACAGAAGGAAATTATATTACACTTTCAGAAATAACGGGAGAAGGGAAGAGTCTGCTGTTATTTTTTCCTCTTGCGTTTTCCGGGATATGTACCGATGAAATGTGCATAATAAGGGATAATATGAAACTATATAACTCATTGAAGGTCAATGTGGCAGGTATTAGTATTGATAGTTTTTTTACCTTGAGGGAATTCAAAAGAAGCAATAATTTAAATTTCATACTTCTGAGTGATTTTAATAAAACCGCTTCAAGAAATTATCAGTGTATATATGAAGATTATTACGGCATGAAAGGGGTCTCAAAGAGGGGGGCGTTCGTGATTGACAGAGATAAAACAATTCTATATGCTGAGATATTGGATCAGGATGATCAATTTCCTGACTTCAACACAATATTTAAGCACCTATCTTAAATTTCTTAGTCATTGAAACTAAAATAGCCAGGAAATCTTCACCTGTAACCCGAACCATTCATGTGCTCATGTGGGGTCTTAAGGTTGTGGATGGCTATGGCTCACGCCTTGGTCGGGATCCTTTTTATGTTAGACTGACACGTATATACTCATTACGGTTTCAAAAAAATATTGATAGTTATGGGCTGAGAATTGAAGAGAGGTCATATCTAACCATACAATAACTTTACATAATATATATTATACGACATATATATACACCATATAAATGGCCTGTTACTTCTGTTGAACATCTAAATCAAACAGGCCATCTTCATTACAATCTATACGGATCTTGTCCAAAATGGCATCAACATTTATTCCATCAGCTACATCAAAATATTTAATTCCATTTTTTGATTTAGTTTCTATTCTATTAACTATCCTGGATGTAACTATTACTATTACAAGCAGATTCTTCCTGCCTTTAAAATTCTCATTCATATATTCATTAAGGCTCTCCGACTCAACACATTCAATCGGTTGATTTTTTCCTTCTTCAATAATCCTGAAAAAACCCTCGTTATTGGACTCTCTCCATTTTCTTTTCGATATCACATGAAATAGTAAATCCGGCTTCATATAAGTTGTTATTTAATTATTGATTCTGTTGTAGTGCAATATGTAAAATTGCATCACCTTTATGTACAACCGGACAATAATTCAGCCCTATTATCCGGCCGTTGTACCGGCTCTTAAGTTTATAGGATTCTATTCCAAATGGATCGGTGATTTCACCAATCACCTGTCTTTTCTTTACAAGATCACCAATACGTATTTTTGAATGGAATAAACCCGCATATGTTGCCCTTATCCAGGCTGATTTCTCATATATCTCTACTTTGCCGGGTTCCGGAGCACTTTCTTTCATACCCAGATATTTCATCAGCCTCATAGTACCATCAATGGCATGTTGTATTCCAAAACTATCAAATCTCAATGATTCTCCCGTTTCAAATACAAGTATATGTTTCTTCTTTCTATGCGCAGCTTTTCGGAATGATTTATCAATTAATGGTGAATGTAAAATCACAGGAGGTGCGAACGCCCTGGCAAGTTCCATGTTTTTTTCAATATCAAAGACACACCTGATTTGGGGGTAATTTGCCCTGCTTGCACCCCCTGTATGAAAATCAATTCCGATATCAATTTTTGGAATGATTTCGTTCATTATCTTGTGTGCCAATAACTTAGCCAATGAACCCTTCTTGTTTCCCGGAAAACTTCTGTTTATATCTTTCCCGTCAGGAACACCTCGAACGTTTTGAATAAACCCGTAGACATTCATCAGTGGTATAGCAACCACAGATCCCCGGTCAGGTTTAAGCAAACCGCTTGACAGCATTTTTCTTACAATCTCAATTCCGTTAATCTCATCACCGTGCAGCCCGCCCGTTAAAAGAAGAACCGGGCCGGGTTTTACCGAACGGATTACCCTTACAGGTAACCGGATATCAGTCCTGGTCGGGAGTAGTGCAATTTCAAGAAAAAGCTGCCTGTCCTCTCCCCTTCCAATTTTTTCACCATTAATTTGTATATAATCAGCCACGTGGTTTAATTTTGCGCCTGTTATTTTTCAGTTTTTGCGATGATTCAACTAACATTTCTACATATTTCACAATTTCTGAAGCAATATCTTTTTTAGTTGTTTGTTCTATTCCCTGGAGTCCCGGCGATGAATTGACCTCCAACACTAGAGGACCGCGGTCAGATTGTAACAAATCCACACCAGCTACCGCCAAATTCATGGCTCTTGCCGCTGTTAAAGCGGCTTCTCTTTCCTGTTTGGTTAATTTGATTGGCGTACCACTCCCACCCTGATGTAAATTGGAACGAAATTCACCAGCTCTTCCCTGGCGTTTCATTGCTCCAACAACCTTATTGTTCACCACAAATGCCCGAATATCTGCCCCTTTTGCTTCTTTAATGAATTCCTGAACGATAACCCGGGCTTTCATACTGTGAAATGCTTCAATAATCGATTCCGCTGCTTTTTGGGTCGGGGCCAAAACAACTCCATAACCCTGTGTACCTTCAAGAAGTTTTACAATTAGGGGAGCCCCTCCCACGCTGTCAATAATGGTTTTGGTCTCCTTACTGTAATTAGTAAAAACAGTTTTGGGCATCCCGACTGTAGACCTGGCAAGAATCTGAAGGCTTCGAAGTTTATCCCGCGAC
The DNA here is from genome assembly GCA_007694095.1 of Balneolaceae bacterium. Taxonomy (GTDB): domain Bacteria; phylum Bacteroidota; class Rhodothermia; order Balneolales; family Balneolaceae; genus Rhodohalobacter. The sequence continues at coordinate 14,632 of RECI01000206.1, forward strand.
CTTACAAGCGCCTGCGATTCAATTACAGTTGGCACTTTCATCATTTCAAACTGTCTTACCACAGCTGCGCCATAAAAAGTAACCGAAGCTCCAATTCTCGGTATCACAGCATCAACACCCGTTACCGGCTCTCCCTTATAGGTAATCGATGGCCTGTTTTGCTCTATTACGAGATCGCATTTTAAATGGTCGAGAACCAATGCTTCATGCCCTCTTAATTCAATTGCCTCAACCAGGCGCTTTGTTGAATAAAGTGTTTTATTTCTTGAGAGGACAACTATCTTGTATTCACTGTGCTGCATTTACTTAATCTTGTTTATATATATATTTTTTAGATACATCAACAAAAAATTTAGATGAAATAAATCTTCTGCCGATTAATACCGGATATCTCATTTCTGACCTGTCAGCCAGTGATAGCTGTATCATGGATATTTTGCCGTAAAAAACAGCCTTTTGCCTGATTATTACCCTCTCCTCAACCAATCCATTTGAGCTTCTGACCTTTTTTACTTTATGTACCCTGCATTCATGTTGCATTTCTTCATATACCGGATGATCAGGGTCGAGTACATAAAACCTTACCCAACTGGATTTATTTTTAATGAAGAGTGATATTTTGTGACAATGTATACTTGATGTATATGCACCAGTATCGATTTTTGCATCAAGATTGAAAAGAGAAAGATTCGGAAAATCAATTTTTTCCAGTCGGCCTATAACCGGCTTTTCTTCTGAGGTACGCTGCAATGGTTTTATGTAGCTTTGATTGAAAATGTTAAAATAAGACGTTTTTCTTTCGTGTGCATGGTTTAATTTTAAGCGACTTTGATTATGACTCTCTCTTTTACTCATAAATTATCAAATTAGTTGGTATCAATAACGAACTGCAAGATTAAACATATAAAACATAATGATTTTACCCTTTCTAATTGATAAGCCTGTTCTCCTTCTTGATGAACAGCGTTGCAAGAACAATATTCAACGAATTTTCAACAAAGCTAAAAAATCGGGTTGTACATTTCGCCCTCATTTCAAAACTCATCAGTCTAACATCATTGGAAAGTGGTTCAGAGATGCTGGTGTTCGGGGGATAACTGTATCATCGATATCAATGGCTGAATATTTTATTGAAGACGGCTGGAATGATATCACTATCGCATTTCCCTTTTTTCCTGCACAAATTAATAGATTACAAATGATTGAAAAAAATGCGGATTTGAGATTATTTATTCACTCTGCTGAACACTTAGGGTTGCTTGACAGGGAATTAAGCCATCCATTCAAATTCTACATTGAAATTAACCCCGGATTTGGAAGAAGCGGTGTCCATTTCAATGATATTAAAAAGATAAAAAACATTATCACGGCATCAGAGAAATTTGAACACTGTACTTTTCATGGATTTTATATTCATGATGGACGAACTTACCAGGCAAAAAACCGCGAACAAATATTATCTAAGGCAGAAGTACCTCTAATGATTCTTCAATCTTTAAAAAAGAAATTTCCTGGGTTTGTTACATCCATTGGAGATACACCCTCTGCCAGTGTAATTGAAAATTTTGACAACATTGATGAATTAACACCAGGGAATTTTGTCTTTTACGACTGGATGCAAGTACAGACAGGAAGTTGCAGCTTACATGATGTTGCACTGTTTGTAATGCTTCCGGTGGCTCAGATAACAGAACCCGGCAGGGCTATTGTACACGGCGGGGCTGTGCACCTTTCTAAAGAATTTCTAAATCATGACAACTCAATAAATTTTGGCCAGATAATTCACTATTCTGCAGGTCCGGATATAAAAAAAGCTGACGGTTATGTAAGTGCCGTTTCACAAGAACACGGTACAATATTATATTCCGATAAAAATTTTATACCCCGTGATGCCATTTGTGTGTGCCCGATTCATTCATGCCTTACCGCAAATTTATTTTCTGAATATCACTTGCCTGACGGCCAAACCATATCAAAAAGAATACTTTCATGAGCCGGGAACTAACTGTGCTTGAAAAATACTCAAGATACTGGCCGCAAATTGTAGTGCTTAGTTTCTTGATGACTTTGATTTTTTTCATCTCCTATTTGGCTGCAACTGATTTGCTTCTGGAAGGATATCTCAGGCTTGCGGCTTTTGGTTTCTTTGCCCTCACAGTTTTAAGTTTTTTTAAAATGAAGGAAGGCCAGATTCTTATAAAAATCGAGATCACAGACGACAAAGTGGCAGTTATTCAGTATTTCCTTAGAAATAGATTGATCAAAGAGGAAGAATGGGGATTAACAGAATTACACAGCATAAAAGTAGATGAAATGCCCAATAAAACCCTTTATAATGACATACTGAAAAGTGACAGATGCCTGAAATTTCGCAGAAAAGATGAAAATAACTGGATTTATCTGAACAAGGTATACCGTAAAGTGGTGCCGCTTTCAGAAGAAAATGCACTCCAGGTTTATCATTTTTTGATAAATGCGAAGAAGCATTTTGCCTGACTATATACCTTCTTCAAGCGGGTCAGGGTCGTCGGTAAAAGCCTGTTTCCAGAAAATATATAATCCCAATGTGAGCCCCTTCAGAATAAAAAATGAAAATACAACCATAAGGCCAATATCCTGGAATATTGCAATAACTATAAAGTAAATGCCAAGCAAGATAAGCCTGCCCTTAAATTTTTTAATCGATTCCCGGTCAAATTTTGGGATTTTATCAAATGGTATTGTGCTTACCATCAGAAATGAAAGCAGGATCACGATTGGAATTAAGATAGAGATTACCCCCTGGTTTAATCCTGAAAACCAATCCATCCTGTTCATAAATGTGAGATAGAATGCAGCTAGCATTATGGCAAAAGCAGGCGTTGGCAATCCCCTGAAATATTCATTTTCACCGAATTTTGATTCTACATTAAATCTTGCAAGCCGGATTGCACCGCATATCGGTGCTAGTGCACTAAGTAATATCCCTACAATTCCCAATTCATTAAAAGCAAAACTAAACACCAAAAAGCCAGGCGCCACAGCAAAAGAGACCACATCACTGATTGAATCAAGCTCCATCCCGAATTCGCTCGTGGCATTGGTAAGCCGGGCCATAAAACCGTCAAGCACATCGAACATTCCCGCCAATACAATAAGCCATGCTCCAACCATGAGGTTGCCCTGGGATATCATCAGTATGGAAAGAAAACCGCAGAAAAGGTTCATCAGGGTAAAGAAGCTTGGAACAACTACCCTGGGTATCGGCTTCATTTTTCTTTTGCGAAGCCTTTTTTTAAATCTCTTTTTTTGGATTGGATATTTCATCCTGGAAATATTGTCTTTCTTAAAATCAGACTTTTTTAATCATGCAAATCAGTACTAATTCAGCTCTGCAATTACGGACTCGCCGGCGATGGTTCGGTCTCCTTCTTTAACTTTGATTACAGTACCTTGGGGAATCAAAATATCCATTCTGGAACCAAATTTCATGATTCCAAAACGTTCGCCCGCTTCAAGCGTATCACCTTCACTGATATGATACACAATTCTGCGTGCTAAAAAACCCGTTATTTGTTTGAATAGTATTTTGATACCAGTCGGGTGCTTTACCCCAAAATGAGCGCGCTCATTTTCTTCAGAAGCATGATCCTCCCAGGCCACGAGGTATTTTCCGGGGTAGTATTTCACATATTCCAAATCACCTGAAACCGGGTTTCTGTTAACATGAACATCCAACGGTGATAAAAAAATACTTATCTGGGTAACCGGCCCGTTGATGTATTCATTTTCTTGTGACGGCTGAACCAAAACAACTTTACCGTCGGCCGGTGACAATACCAGGTTATCTCCTTCAGGTGGAGTCCTCTCGGGGTCTCGAAAGAAGTACAGAATCAATCCGCACAAAGCTATCAGAAGCGGATAAACGATGTACATCAGCCATACCGGGGCAAACGATATACCATACCCTGCAAGTATACTAAATGAAAAAACAAGGATGATTGTAGTAAACCCCTCTTTAGCTATTGTCATTACCATTAAATCGAATTACCAATTCCTGATATATCTATATTATAATTAAATCTTTGCACACTTTACGTTTTTGGCGGTTAATACACGGTCAAACTGGCTTAACCTCCAAAGGTACGCAGGATATCATTAAATGTTATTAGGATGATCAGGCCAACAAGAAAAATAAACCCAAGCTGCTGGAGTCCCATTCTGACTTTTGGAGACGGCTCCCTTCGGGTAATGCCTTCATATACCAGGAACATGAAATGGCCCCCATCCAGTGCGGGTATGGGCAGCATATTCATAATAGCCAGTGTAATGCTGAGAAAAGCGGTAATATTCCAAAAACCAAACCAGCCGCCGCTTTGGGTTGCTTCCCGCGTTATATTGGCAATAGCTACCGGCCCGCCAAGGTTTTCTCTTACAGAAATATCTCCTGAAAACATCCGCCCAATACCCTTTATGATCCCGAAAAACGTATCATTCGTGCGGTTATATCCAACTACGAGTGATTGTCCGAGATTATAATTTTTCCTTTCGATATCAAAAATATCTGCAGCGTTGAGCGACTGAATTCCAATCCGGTTCTCTTCATCAGGTACAACCGATAATGTAACTATTTCCTGTCCTCTCATAACGTCAAACTGCAATTCGCCTTCCGCGGCCTGGATTCTTTGTACAACCTGGAGCCAGTATGAAACCGGCTCACCATCAACCGCTACGATTTCATCTCCGTCCATCATCCCCGCCTCAGCCGCAGGAGAACCGCTCATCACCCTGAGGATTTTGCTTGGCAGGCTGTTGGTTTCGTCAATAAACCGGCCTTCACGGTTTATAAGATCGAGAAAGTTTGGCGGAGTGGAAACCGTTACCACTTCTCCATCCCTGCGAACCAGGAAACTAAGATCGCGCTCTGTCAATGAAGAAGGAGAAAAAAGCTGGTTAAAATATTCAACCTCTCTCCCATTGACGCCAATGATTTGATCTCCCGTTTGCAGACCGATCTGGTCTGCAACAGATCCCTCCTGTACATAAATTCCCGGTACAGAATCAACGGGGATCACTGTTTCTCCGTAATTCCACGCCATACCGGTGTAAATAATTACAGCAAGTATCATATTGAAAATTACGCCGGCAAGAATTACAATGGTTCTCTGCCAAACAGGCCTGCTTCGAAATTCATCGGGTTTTACCTCTTCACCTACAAAAGTATCATCCATAGATTCATCAATCATTCCGGCAATTTGTACGTATCCGCCCAAAGGTGTTGCCCCTATCACGTACTCTGTATCCCCTTTCTTAAAACCAAAAATCTTTGGAGGAAAGCCGATTGAAAATTTATTCACTCTCATCTTAAAAAATTTAGCCGCAATAAAATGGCCCAACTCGTGTACGGTAACGAGGATAAAAATCGCCGCAATAAAAATGAGTATTGTAGAGGATATACTGATAATCCAGTCCATGTATTAAACTAAGAGGTTATTTGCGAACTCGCGTGTTTCTTTATCAATATGCAGTAACGCTTCTGATGTTATTTCCTTATTCGATTTAATATTGTTCAGTGACAACTTAATGATCTCAGGGATATGAATATAACGAATTTCCTTTTTCAAAAATCTTTCAACTGCAATTTCATTGGCTGCGTTTAAAACAGCGGGTTGAAATCCTCCTGCTTTGGCTGCCTGAATTGACAGCCCTAAGCATGGAAATTTTTTAAAATCCACCGGATAAATTTCCATATTAACATGTTGAGTATAATCAAGTGTTTGATTTGGATAAGATACCCGTTCAGGATATGTGAGCGCATATAAAATTGGCACTTTCATATCCGGAGGGCCAAGCTGTGCTTTGGATGAGCCGTCTACAAACTCAATAATTGAATGAATAATGCTTTGTGGGTGTATAACGGGTTCAATTTTTTCAACAGGCAGGTTAAACATCCATTTAGCTTCGATGATCTCAAGGCCTTTATTCATCATTGTAGATGAATCAATGGTAATTTTTGCTCCCATATCCCAGTTTGGATGCCGAAGGGCATCTTCTACTGTGATTTTCTGCATCTCTTCTTCGGTATATTGCCTGAATGGGCCGCCACTTGCCGTAATTATTATTTTTTTTATAGTTGACTTCTTTTCTCCTACGAGACATTGAAGCATTGCGGAATGCTCCGAATCAACCGGGATTAAATTGCCTTTTTTAAATGCCGGCATTGCTGTTAAAAGTTCACCTCCTACCACAAGAGATTCCTTATTCGCCAATGCTATCTTTTTTTCCCGCTTTAATGCATGGTAGGTCGGGAAAAAACCGGAAAAACCAACCAGGCTGTTCAATAAAAAATCATAATCATATTCTTCTGCAACAGATATAAGTGCATCTGATCCATATTCTGTAATTGAAGGTTTATGGGTCAGAAGTTCTAAAAACTGACGTTTATATTTTTCATTTCCAAGCACCACAACATCCGGCTTAAAGTGATTTACCTGTTTTGCTAAATCACGGTAATTATTATTCGCCGTAAGTACAGAAATATGGAATAGCTGGGTTTTATGGCTTAATATTTCAAGAGCCTGCGTCCCGATTGATCCCGTTGAGCCAAATATTGCGAGTTTCTCTTTAGACAAAATGATTGATTGAATTTATACAGAAAATAGCAAAAAGTTATTGAAACAGTGGTGATGAAATATCCTTTGCCATACGGCATGGCTGTCTCGTGTTGTATGTGCAGCGCATAAGCTTGGAAAACCGGCCATTTTTGTTTCAATTACATGCTCAGGCTGAATAATTCGGCGAGTGATAAGATATTGATACAACCCTGAGAATTTTTCCATCGGAAAGATATGGCCCTTTGGCAGCGGAGCAACATATGATGGTGAATAACTGACTCTCAATATCTGTTGTTTATGCGTTATTTTAATCCTATCAGTGCTAACATTCTGCCCGCACTCTCCCGTTCTCTGCGAAAAGAAAAAAAATCTGTATTACCGAATGTACACTCATCTGATAATTCGATGTTCACGGGCGGGATTCCCCATGATGTCAACTGTTTTGTGATATACCCTGGTAAATCAACATGGGTTTTATGGTACGATTTTTTGTCACAAAATTGATCGGGAAACAACTGTGCCACCTCCTCTCCCACTTCGAATGCTTTCTGCGATATACATGGACTGATATAAGCATGAAAATTTTCCGCATTGCCCCCCTCCTTCTCCATCATGTCCAAACCGGCTGGAATTATACCGCTTACTGCACCGCGCCATCCGGCATGGAATGCTCCTATGATCTTATTGAGAGGGTCTGCCACTAATATGGCAGCACAATCAGCCACCTGTATCCCAATATAAACGTTTTTGGTTGATGTAATTAGCCCATCAGTATCCGGATAAATTCCACCTTCAGTAATAATTTTTATCCCGTTACCGTGAACCTGTTTTGCAAGAGCCAGGTTTTCTCTTTTTAAATTTAATTGCTTCAGCAATTTCTGATAATTCTTTTCAATCTCCTGTAAAGAAGCATTTGTAGTAAATCCGAAATTTATCCCGTCTGGATAGTCTTTTGAAGGAAAAACGCTACGGTTTGCTTTTGTGAAAACTGCTTCCAGGTGATTGTATCCTCTGAAAATGTTGGGAATAACCACATCAATCATACTCTGTAAATGTGATTTTTTAATTTTTTCCTGATTAATTTAACCGGAAATTCATTACCTGTCCAAATGTTAAAGGAACGGCTACCCTGGTAAATCAGCATGTCGAGACCATTCAAATAGTGAGAACCACTATGACTGGCCTGTTTTAAAAATTCAGTTTCGGGAGGATTATACACCAGGTCATAACAAACTTTCTCCCGTAAGTGTGAAACATCTTTCCATTGAACCGGACTATTTCCGGTTTGTGGCGACATTCCAAGCGGGGTTGAATTTACAATGATTGAGGCTTCAGGGGCATAATCAGTCCACAGTAAATAATCACAGACATATACAGTAGCGTAGTCGGAGTTTATTTCTTTTCCTACCGGGTTTCTGGTAACAAAAACCAGTTCGTCGAACCCTAATTTTTCAAGCCCTTTTTTAACCGCTTTGCTCGACCCTCCTGTGCCAAAGATGATTGCCCTGCTCAATTCAAGGGTATCAAGAAATTTTTCAAGCGGTTTTAAAAACCCGTAAACATCAGTGTTATACCCTGTAAGTTTGCCATTTTTTTTTGCAATCGTATTAATTGCCCCGATCTCGTCTGCTGAAGGATCGATTACATCAACCAGATCAAGCAACATATTTTTAAAAGGGATTGTAATATTGCACCCTAAAAACTCGTCACGGTTACACCACGCAGCAAACGTACTTATTTCAGCCTGCCTAAGGTTGAGGGCTATATATGTTGCATCAAATTGGAAATGGTCCAGTGCTGTTTGATGCATTAGCGGAGACAGGGAATGGCTTACAGGATTACCAACCACAAAATAATGGGGCCTTTTGGAATATTCTGATTTTTGAAATTCTTCAAGAGTGTAAACCATTCAGCATAAACAATATAGACATTCAAACAAAAAAAATGCGTCCCGGCGTTTTAAACCGGGACGCATTTCAATACTTGCCATGATGAAAAATCAAGCGGTTATTTCACTCTCAGCACTTACAGACTCTGTTTCTACATCTTTAAAAGTGTCTGATTCTGCAAGGTGTTTAAACTTTTGAAGATCTTTTATCAATTGCGCGGGGAGATCCTCAATAAATGAAGCTAAATCTTCATCAGCTTCACCAAAAAAGGTTCGATAATCCAATGAGAAATCCACCCTTGTTTTCTCACCATTGCTAAGGGGTGTGAACCGTATGGTTCCGGTTTGATTTAAATTTCCATTAATGGTAATCCATGCAAACCTTGTATTTCGTAAATTGTCAATGATATTGGTAGTCCATTGAAACTCTTCTCCGCCAATCGTAGTTATATAGTTGAAAGTCTGGGAATTGACTTTTTCAACTTTATCGATGCGGTGGAGAAACTTGGGAAAATGGACGGGATTGCATAATAATTCGTAAACTTTGGCTAAAGGTAAGTCTACTTCTATTCTTTCGTGCGCCATAAGTAATTTTCGCTTCGGAAATGAAAAGTTATGATTCGGAGTTGAAATGAAAATGACTGCAGATAATATACATCCACAATGCAATAAAAATACGAATATTTGGACTAAGCATCAATTACTTTGAGAATAAACATTCAAAATAGATCTCTTTTCCTTTTTTTCAAATATTTTGGTCTGCCAATTTTTATATGCTTTCACTTTTTCTTTGCCACAGTACAATCTGCTGGTGCACAGACATCGTTAAACGGTATGTATCAGAATTATAATGCCCTTCAGACTGCAGGCAACAATGAAATTATCACTGCGAGAAACAGGTTAAGGCTGCAAATGCAGCATACCCGGAGTTTTGGGGGTTTCAGGGGTGAAACTGACCTGATTCAAAGATACAATAAATCTACAGATATCGAGATCCGTTTACGTGAATTATATATTGATTGGTTTTTTGGTGATTATGATTTGCGAATCGGGAAACAGAAAATAATCTGGGGCAGGGCAACCGGTGGTTTCATAACGGATATATTGACACCAGTTGATTTACGTGAGTTTCTTACACAAGACCCGGAGGATTTACGTATAGGCTTAACGGCGATTAACCTTACACGGTACTACGGTTCAAATTTTTTACAGATTGTGTTGAGTCCGGTTTTTGAACCGGATTTATTGCCTGAACCAGACTCACGATGGTTTCCCATTCAGATGATCCCCGGTCCGATACCGGTAACCTATAAGGGTACTGAACGTTCTACGCCATTAAAAGATGCAGGACTGGCGCTTCGCTATGGCATCCGTTCACCGTCCCGTTTAGACCTTGATCTGATGCTTCTACGATGGACTCATCCAATGCCAACATATGGAATAACATTCAGCATATTAACAGTTCAGGATATTTTGCGGGCAAATCTGAACGAATCTTATCAACATTCCTGGATGGGTGGGCTTTCGGCATCATTTCAGTTGTATGAAGACCTTTTCCTTACCGGAGAAGCACTTTTCGTAAAGGACAGGCTTTTCACTTATCTCCCTGTTTCGGTCGAAAGACTTGAAAACGCATTAACCACGCCAAACGGGGTTTTCCAATTATTACAGGATTTTGAATTCAGGGACGACGGGTACCTGGTGAATAAACCATGGCTTAACAGCATGATCGGTGTTGAAACCAATTGGCACAATACCACTATTGGGGCACAATTTTTTGTTGAAGGCATTCTGAATTACGAAGAAAAAATACTTCCTCAGCGCATCTTTCCATATGTTACATTCCTGGCGACCCGGAATTTTGCTCAAGACAGGCTCCGGGTGTTAACACTTACACGCTACAACATATATGCAGAGGATTTTTGGTTTCAGCTTCAGGGTACATACGAAGCCGCCGATGGGCTTGAAATCTCTTTGGGAACCAATTTATTTGGCGGGGATCCGGTTACGCCATTCTATGGCCACTTCAGTTTTAACAGGTTCCGTGAAAACAGTTTCATATTTACACGTATTGCATTCTATTTTTGACAAACAGGAATTCAAACCATCCGGAATGGGTTTGATGGTGTGTATTATCTGTAATCTATTTATTTACGCACGTGAAACGCTTCGGTGAATTTATTTTAGCCAATCCCCGGCTGGTGATATTTGGACTGGTTATGATCGCATTTTCAGCGATCTACCCTGCTTTAAACATACGCACAGATTTCAACCTTGAAGGATTCTATCATGACCGGGATATTGTTATTCAGCAATACCGTATTCTCGAAGAAGAATTCGGACGGGATGACAACACCATTATTATTGGTTTTAAAAGCGACTCCCTATTTTCCCATACAGTACTTGCTGATTTGCACCAGATAACAAACAGATTGAATGAAATTGATTTGCTGGATGATGTTTTATCTATCTGGAACGCCCTTGAGATCAGTGAAATTGATGGTCGACTTAGCTTTGACCCGTTTCTTGAATTTGAAAACCTCGCCGAAACGGATTTTGAACAATTGCACATCAATGTAACAAGATCTCCACTACTGCAAGGGTTATTGGTTAACAAAGAGGGAACCGCTGCTTCCATAATACTGGTGATCAATGAAGAGCTGAACTCTTACCCCAACCGGAATCGTATTATTTCAGAAACCAACGAAATCCTTTCTGACTTCGAGAATAATTATACATTCCATATATCCGGCATCCCTTATTTTAGAAATCAATATGTGAATATGCTGAATAGTGAAATTGTAATGTACATTACAATTTCTTCCATTCTCATCATTTTACTTCTTTGGTACCTTTACCGAACCATTTGGGGTGTTTTATTTCCAATGGTTATTGTCTGGACTACCCTTCTTTTCACTATTGCCATAATACAGCTTACAGGTGGATACCTGGAGATTATGAGCAGTACAATAGCACCTATCTTATTGTGTGTAGGCGTAGCTGATGCGGTACATATGCTTGCCAAGTACGATGATGCCCGTGAGAACGGTATGGGTAAACGGCCATCAATCATTGAGATGCTAAAAACCCTGGGTAATGCCACATTTCTTACCAGCGTTACAACAGCAATCGGCTTTGCATCTTTACTTAGCAGCACAGTGATGCCCATGAAAAAGTTTGGTATATACACAGCCGTCGGCGTGTTAATTGCTTATCTCGTCACAATCATTTTCCTTCCGGCAGCACTTCGTCTCTCCCGAAGAAAAAATGTGGTTAATACTCATTCAGGATCATTTTATCCGTATCTGTATGGCTGGCTAACAAAAGTTGCAGCTTTTAACAGGCTTCATTACAAAGCAATTCTCATTTTTGGCCTGGTTATCACCGTTATTTTTCTTTACGGTATGAAATCGCTCGATGTGAATGCGCGTGTTTTCGATGATATCAGCGAAGATACTCAAATTATGAGGGACAGCAGGTTTTTTTCTGAAAATATCGCACCTCAGTTTCCGATGGAGTTCATCATTGACACTGAAATTCCGGAAGGTATTTTAACTGTGGAAATGCTTCACAAAGCAGAACTTCTTGAAAAAAAACTGCTTGAATTTCCTGAAATTCACAGGGTTACCGGTATTCACACCCTGCTTAAAGAAGTGCACCGGGTAATGGCGCCAGAAGCATCAGGCATCCAGGCGGAACTGCCGGAAACAGACGAGGCAGTAGCTCAGTACGTTCTTCTTCTTGAGATCAATGAAGCCGATGAACTTTACCGGCTTGTTGATTTTGATTATCAAAAAATGAGGCTATCAGCTTTCACAGAAGATGCAGGTTCTAAACGAATAAATGAGATCCGGGACGAAGTTAACGTAATTCTAAGCGAACTGTTTTCTGATGATAAAGTGATTGTAACAGGTACTACAATATTAAGTGCAGACCTCACAGAGAAAATTGTTTATTCGCTTGCGTGGAGTATTCTTCTCGCACTATCGGCAATAACTTTGATTATGATGCTCTTATTTAAAAACTCACGCCTGATCATTATAGCTCTGGTTCCAAATTTAATTCCTCTTGTGATTGTCGGAGGAATTATGGGATTTCTGAATGTTGATATCAAACCATCTACAGCTGTAATATTCACTATTGCCCTTGGAATTGCCGTGGATGACAGCATTCACTACCTGGCACGTTTCAGGATAGAATATCTGCGAAGAAAAGCGATGATGCCTGCAATTACTGCAACCACAATCCATACAGGCAGGGCTATAATTGTTACAAGTGCAATTTTGATTGCCGGTTTTGGCACCTTAATCACTAGTACTTTTACATCTACAGCAATGATGGGGATACTGGTTTGTTCAACCATATTCTCCGCACTGTTTGCAGACCTCTTTATTCTTCCGGCTCTTTTTTACTGGCTGAAACCTGACCTTGATATTGTTGAAGATCCCCGATAAGTCCGATAATCTGCCGGTGAATAGCTTGAGGATGGTTTGTGGCGTCTATGGTTAAAAATCGGTCTTCTTTCTTTGCAAGCTCATCGTAACCTTCAACCACCCTTTTAAAAAAATCAATACCTGAGCGTTCCATTCGGTCTTTTTGTGAATTTTGTGTACGTCGGGCAGCCATTTCCGGAGTTATTCTCAGGTAAAATGTCAACCGTGGTGTAACCTGGTGAGAGGCCATCCGGTTGAGGGTAAAAATACTTTCAAGGTCTGCTGATTTCCGCCCGTATCCCTGGTAAGCGGTTGTAGAATCAAAAAAACGGTCAAGGATTACAATTTTATTTTCATTAAGCAGGGGAATTACTTTTTCCCTTATCAGCTGCGATCTTGCAGCAGAGAATAATAGTAATTCGGTTACAGGGTCCATATCACCCGAATCATGAAGCAATAAAGAACGGATTTTTTCTGAAATTTCAGTCCCGCCCGGTTCCCGTAATACTGAATATCCTGCTTTAACAGTATCCAGGTATTTTTTTAAAAGATCTATCTGGGTAGATTTACCACAACCATCGATACCCTCGAATGTAATGAGCAAAATAGGTACAGTTTAGTTAAAATCATCCATTGCAGATACCGGTTCTTTAGGCATCACAATAGCCATGGCCAAATAAACAAGCACAAAGCTGCCATACCCAAGAAAAAGTGCAGCCACAAAAATGATACGAATTATCGTAGAGCTGATTCCCAGATATTTTGCAAGTCCTCCGCAAACACCGGCAATTTTTTTATCTGTACGGGAGCGCATTAGCTTGTGCACTTCAGCTACATCAAAACTACTGTACGATTTACCTGATTTTTGGCCTTTTTTAGGTTTGGACCCGGCATCTTTATATAAAAATTCGTCCAGCTTGTCATAGGTCTCTCTCACTTTTTCCTGTTCAACTTTTTCAGTTACCTTTTCACCTTTCGTTTTTTTGAACATCGATAAAATAATCATGAATAATAATGCCCCGCCGAGATAAGGTGATACTTTAAGAAGTGTATTCATGAGCGGAAATGAACTGAAACCCAAAATTTCAGTTCCAATGGTGTGCCCGACAAATGCAGCTGAAATAAATACCAGTACCAATCCGGCAATTGTTGAGATATTCCAGATACTTTTTTTTGTTTTTTTCTCCTTTTCCTCAAGAAATTCATTTAAAGTAGAGTGAAGTTCCTGATCGGTAATGTTCAGTGTTTTTTCCATGGTACAATTCTTTAAAAAATGTTGTAATTCACTCAAGCATTAATGCCGGTATGCCATGTAATACGAAAAGGGCTTCAGGCAGTTACGCTAAACTACAAAATAACCTCTTTTTCTGTAATTAATTGATCAAGCTTTATATCAAAAATTTCGACAGGAAGCGGTTCTGAATGCAGCTGACAATCAAAAAGAAGGCCAATTTTACAGATCTTAGTGCTACCAAGAAACCTGTCGTAATATCCTTTGCCATATCCAAGCCGATTACGATGCCTGTCCCCTGCCACCATGGGTACTATTACAAGGTCAATTTGGGAGACAGGACATTCTTTTGCGAATACCGGTTCGCGAACACCCCATCCGTTGGGCTCAAGATACTGTAACGATTCGATTTGATGATGGGTAAGCAACCCATTGTGTTCCACTTTCGGAATGACCACGATTTTATCCATCTCAAAGCATTTGTTTATGATGAAATCTGTAACTACTTCATTGTTTTCCGGGATCGAAACATAGCAGTGTATAACTTCTGAAATGGTAAATTGTGGCAGAGTAAACAATCTCTCAGCAATAGAAGTGCTGGCATCCTGAATAAAACCTTGTTTCAGGTTTTTTCGAACCGAAATATAATGTTTCCGTAGGTTATCTTTCGTCGGTGTATCTGGCCTTTTCAAAGATGGATCCATTTGTGGCTATCCGGCGTATGACCGGCAAGCTGTCTGAGGATGTTATCCCATATATCTATACCATACTTATTCATAAAGTATATAAATGCCACTTCCCTGTCCTGAAGGTTGCCATTTGGGAACAGGCTGTTTTGTATTCGCCTGAGTCTGTTTAATTGTGTCTTATCCTGCTCTTTAAGCGAACGGTAAACTTTACCTTTCAATTTATCCAATTCATTAAAATAGGAAGTAATTGCTTTTTCTGCGCTGCCCTTAAGGGTCGGGTCAATTTCTGTAATGGCTCGTATACTTCCTTCAGAACATTCGCCGGCAGTTTTTTTCCATATTGTAAAAATGGATTCTATATCCGGTGTATCAGCCCTGGATATATATACAGATTCAAGATCTTCGATTCGCTGGTTATACTCATATTTCTCAAATGGAAGTTTATCGATGATGCGTTCAATTCCGGATTCAACGATAGCAGCACTAAACCGGGGAAGAATAATTGGCATTTTCAAATCAAACAGAGAATACAAATCTTTCATTTGAGCATAATATGCCACCTCGCTTGGCCCGGCCACATATGCAATGCAGGGTAATAACCAGCTTTGCGTCAATGGCCTTAAAAAAACATTTGGAGAAAACCTTTGAGGATTCTTATTGATTTCATTGATGAGATCGGCATCATCCCAGTAGATATCCTTTCCTTCAATGTGCCATCTATGACCTGAATTTGCAATTTTTTCCCTGTTTTTATCATCATCTATCCAAAATAAATTGGAGATTTGAACATAAACCTGCCTGTGGTAGCCCTTAACATTCAACTTTTCAGACCGTGTGTTAAGTGCATCAAATATTTCAGATGCTTTTTCTACGCTTTGTATTAAAGGCTCGGTTACAGCTCTTTTTGAAACTTCCGAATTTGTTCCCGCCAGGATTAAGCCATGTTTGCCAAAAATTTTTAAAATTAGCTTGCCGAAGGCCTCAGAAAAAGTGGATCCCTTTTTGTATGTATCATCAAGTATTTCCCAAAGACGGCCGGAAAAATCTGTTTCAGCCAAAAGATGCCGAATTTCATTGCGAAATGCTTCAAAACGATCTCCAAGGATAATTTCAGATACCCTCTGATGGTTTACATGCTCCGCATCAATTGTCATTGTTTTGATTTCATCCCGGTCAAATAAGCCAATAGCGGCGGCTTCATCGAAATCGTGATCTTCATCTGCCATCCAGAATACAGGGACAAATGGCCGGCCATACTTTTTTTCCCAAATGTCTGCCTGATGAATGGCAGTTATGATTTTCAGAATTGTAAACAAGGGCCCGCCATATATGGTGAGCTGCTGCCCGGTTACAACAGCCAGGCATTTTTCATCTTCAAGTTTTTCAATCGATTGAAATACCTGATCATTTGCATCGAACTGACGATTAAAATCGGTAAGAATCCTGATAACTTCTTTTCTGTCACCAGGAAATGAATATTCTTCCAGTTTTTTTACCGTTTCTGTTTCAGAAAACGGATTGGTGTCAAAAAAATCAGCTAAACGGCTGAAATTGGATGTGTAATCTTTAAATAATCCGGAAAAAGGTAAATGTGAAAATGGAGTTGAAAAAATATTCAAATCAGCCTTTCAATTTTTTTATTTGGTCCCTGATTTTGGCTGCCTTTTCGTAGTTTTCGGTTTCAATGGCCGTTTGCAGTTCATTTTCAAGAATTTCAAGCTGTGATAACTCAGCATCGGGCTCGCGGGAAGATTTGCGTTTTTCTGTCTTTGCTGTAACGTCTTCTGTTACAATTCCGGCTTCATCCAAAACTTTTTTTGTGGTAAAAATCGGAGCCTTAAAACGGATTGCCAGAGCAATAGCATCACTGGGCCTTGCATCGAGCTCAAGATCTTCTTCATTATGCTTATAGTGTATTTGAGCGAAGAAGGTGCCTTCATTTAAATCATTAATCACAACCTTATTGACTTCAGAATCAAAACTCAGAACCAGGTTTTTTAGCAGGTCGTGCGTCATAGGCCGTGGGGGTTTAATGCTTTCGAGTTCCAGGGCAATCGCCTGGGCTTCAAAAGTGCCAATAATGATAGGTAAACGCCTGTTTCCATTTGTTTCTGAGAGGATTAAGGCGTAAGCTCCGCCACTGCTGGGGCTTGTCGACAACCCTAATATGTCCATCTTAATAGTCTGCAACGTATTCTCCTTTTGTTAAAATCTGACGTATGGTTCTAAATTTAACTATTTTTCGCTTGCCCTTAAACACTGACATTACATAAAGAGTTTATTAAAAATCAAATAGTTTCTAAAGAAAAATACTTGAAAGCACTAATTGATGAACAAACAATGTGGAAAATTGCAGCATCAGGTTTTGGCCTTATTTGCGGAATAGCCATAATCGCTTTTATGAACCAGCTTAACTTTATGTTAAATCCAGTTGAATATTCTAACCATACAGTTAATGATGTACAGGAAAAAAATCTCATTAATTCCACCGTATTTCTGGCTGGCAAAATCATTTCAGTAATAGCGGGAAGCTTTTTTTGTGGTGCTGTCATTAAACTGATCTATTTTTCCATTGAACTAAAGTTCATCGTCACCGTATCCCTTGTAATGTTACTTGTGGCATTTATTGATCTTCTGGCAGCACAGTACCCTGCGTGGTTCTGGGCCATATCGATGGGAGTTTATGTACCGTCATCGATTTCGGGTTATTATTTTATCATTCAAATCAGAAAATGAATTAAACTTACGGAAGAACACTTGAAGGTAACAATACAGGTTAAACGTAATCCCAGGACAGGAAAGCCGGTAACGGTTATTTCCGGGATATTACATAATCCACAGGTAATAAAACAACTTGAGGCAAAACTTAAAAAATCATGTGGTGCAGGTGGTTA
Source organism: Balneolaceae bacterium (assembly GCA_007694095.1). Classification (GTDB taxonomy): domain Bacteria; phylum Bacteroidota; class Rhodothermia; order Balneolales; family Balneolaceae; genus Rhodohalobacter. Next base: position 32,360 of record RECI01000206.1, read on the forward strand.
TAGTGAGGGCAAAACCATTAATTTAAATGGCGATCATAAGTTAAAGGCGGAAGATTTACTGACAAAAGAAGGGTTTGAAGTAAAGATAGTCTGAGCTTGATATTATTAATATAATGTCAAACTTTTATCATCGTTCTACGTATGATCAGTTTTATATTCTGGCAGCGAAAAATATGGCATACTTTGGCTATGCAAAATAACGTCCTCAGGAGAGTATTCCTGGTATTTATCACTATTATTGTAGGTTCCAGTTTTTTTTCTGTGAACTTGCATGCCGAAAATTTTGAGACCGAACTGGCAGATACTGTCCGGGTTGGACTTGTATTATCGGGCGGAGGCGCCCTGGGAATTGCCCATATAGGAATTCTTGAGGCGTTAGAAGAAGCAGGTGTCCGTATTGATTACATTACCGGGACAAGCATGGGAAGTCTTGTCGGAGGATTATATTCAATTGGCTACACAACCGCTCAACTTTCTGAAATAGCCATATCGAATAATTTTATTGATCTGTTCACTGAATCAAGAGACAGGCGATATATCTCAAATTATGAAAAATTGATTGAAGACCGGACAATCGCTTCTTTTCCAATCAATGAAAAGAGAATCGATTTGCCACTAGGAATCATATCGGGCCAAAATGTATACACATTTCTATCAAGGCTGGCGTGGAATGTTCATGGTACAGAAGATTTTTCTCAATTCCCCATCCCCTTTGCGGCTGTAGCCACTGATTTAGAAACCGGGAAAGCAGAAGTTTTTCGTTCCGGTTATTTACCGGATGCACTCCGTGCCAGTATTTCTATCCCTTCAGCTTTTGCACCGCACCCAATAGGAGATAAATTGTATATAGATGGTGGTTTGATACGCAATATTCCCGTACAGGATGCCATCGAAATGGGTGCTAATTATACTATTGCGGTAGATGTAAGTACTCCTCTTTTGCCAAAAGACAGTTTGAACTCTCTTGCTTCCATATTAAATCAAAGTATTATTTTCCGTATTCAGGACTATAATGTTATTCAAAAAAATTTGGCGGATTATGTTATTGAGGTGGAAGAACTTCAACCTTATTCACCGGCTGATTTTGACAAGGCAGAGCTCTTTCTTGAAATTGGACGCAGGTATGGTAAAAAACATTTAGACAAGTTTCGCGAAATTGCAGCCATGCAAAGTTATCCTCCCCCGCCCAGGCCCGGTGTTGGCGAAACGGGCGCCCTGCCGGTTAATGAAGTTATTATCAATGGCAACACTCTTGTTGATGATGAGTTTATTCTCCGCCTCTTAGACTTTACACCCGGAGTTAGTATGAATCCGGATATCATTGAAGAAAAGGTAACCCGTCTGTATAGCTCACAATATATTAACCATGTTACCTACCGAATAAGGCCAAATGACGATTATTTTTATAATCTTGAAATCAATATTGTTGAAAATACAACAGACGAATTTAGAGTAGGTTTAAGGTATGAATCTGGAACCCAGGCTTCGTTATTACTCGAAACAACTTTCAGAGACCTGCTGCACAGAGGCTCTCTTACACGGTTTGAATCTAGGCTTGGCGACAGGATGAATTTTATTGCCGACCATGTTTACTATGGCGCACTCGGATCACGTTTTGCCATGATTTCCTCAATTCAGTTTTTAACCGAAGATGTTGACTGGTTCTTGGATGGTGATGGTGTATCGCGTTTCAAAAATGAAATACTAAGGGCAGAGATCGCAGCCGGGAATTATTTCAGTACCCAGAATCTGTTCACAATCGGAATCCGGAAAGACTTCAATAATCACACCAATAAGATTAATAAAGAATTTATCGGAGCATCGTCGGAAAATTATCATTCTTTGTACGTACGATTTATTCGGGATGACTGGAACAGACGGGGTTACCCAACATCCGGAAGAAAATTAGTACTGGAGAGTTTATTAAGTGATGAGTTATTATTGAGTCCGGTAAATTTTACTGCGTCTCAATTATATTACAATGGTTTTTATCCGGTTCACAGAAATATCTCTTTTACAAATACATTTTGGTTTTCATATACCACGGGACGTGAATTGCCCTGGCAATACTGGGCTTCTCCTAACCGGTTCGATCACACACTTGATTATACCCGATTCGCTGGTGCAAGAAGTTTTGAACTTACAACACGTAATATACAAATGGGTTCAATCGGAATTCAATTTGAACCATTCAGACACAGATTTATCGGTTTTGATTTTTATGCCGGCAGATTCCTTGACAATTGGAACTTAAATATATCAGGCAACGATTTTGAATTTGCCGGGTCTATATCAGTAGGAGCTCAATCAATATTTGGCCCGCTTAAATTGATAATGTCAACAAGCACTCTGCATACTTTCAGGGCAGAACTTCAACTTGGGTACCATTTTTGACAACCGAACACACCATTCTCGCCGAAATCGAAGAAATCATCAGGCAGATCAGCCTCAATCCCGGTAATCCGGATCTCTATAATGATCTTGGGGTGGGTTACTATCTTGTAGGTAAATATGAGAAGTCTATTGAATCCCTGAAGAAGGCAACAGATATTGAGCCCGGGAATTATACATATAAATATAACCTTGCCAACAGCTACGCCGAAGCTGAAATGTTTGAGAAAGCCATTCATCACTATCTGGATGTACTTGAATTGGCTCCTGATCATATTCCGGCATTAAATAACCTGGCCGATTGTTATGAAACGATTGGAAATGAAAAACAGGCACTTGATATATTTTCCTATATCACCAACATATATCCTCAAAATGCACTTGGCCATTTTAACCTGGGCAACTTCTACTTAAGAAGAAATAACCATGAGGAAGCCGCCCGAAAATATAAAAAAGCAATAGAAACGGAGCCAGGTTTTACTGACGCATATTACAACCTGGCATGGATATTATCTGAAATAAAAGCATTTGAAAATGCCTTATTCTATGCAGAAAAAGGCCTCTTAACTGTTGAAGGCCATGAAGATTTACAAAATCTTGCGCGTGAAATCAGAAGTGAGCTCGGGCAATAGAATTTTCCTGTTTTTTTTCAGCCACGACCTGTTTTTGAGTACTATTTCATTTTCAAGTTCAAGTGCAAAAGCTGCCGCCATCCTTTGGTCAAATCCATCACGGGTTTTTATTAAAGGCAACGAATTAAGCCTGGATCTTATGGTACCAAATCTTACATCACCGGTAAGCCCTTTTGATTGCGTGATGCACAAACTACATGTACAAAACTTGTGATTTTGGTTCGGATTGTGAAATGAGTTGCGAAGCATGAAGTATGAATTTCATTAGGGGTTTAGAAATTCATACTTCATTTTATTCAGAAAGTTTCCGACTTCACATAATCACCAATCATTTCCTGGAGTTGTATCCTGGCGCGGTTAATTCTTGACTTAACCGTTCCCATAGCTGTTCCGGTAATTTCAGCTATTTCCTCATAGCTAAGCTGTTGTATATCTCTCAATACTATTACCTCCCTGAAATCCTCATTGAGCTCCATTAATGCTTTTTCAAGCTCTTCCATTGAGTTTTTGATGTGTAATTCTTCATCCTGTAAGATTGTCTGATCTGCAATATCAAATTCCCTGTCATCAGGATCTGTTGAATCTGCATGAATGCTGAAGGTACTCATACGTTGTTTTTTCTTATACATGCTTTTCGCAAGATTAAGCGCAATGGTATAAATCCAGGTGGAAAGCTTAGCAATTCGCTGATATGAGTAGCGGCTTCTGTAAACTCTTAAAAATGTTTCCTGTACAAGATCTTCACAGTCTTCATGGTTATGAGTGTATCGAAACAGGAAGTTATGAAGCCTGTCTTTATAACGATGTACGATGATGTCGAAAGCCTGAACCACACCGTTTTGGAGTTGTTCCATAACATCTTCGTCTGCCATTTGGTGAAGTTTTATTACATTGGAACCTTGCATGATGATACCCCCATAAATCTGTATTGCTGTTACCGCAAAGCTGGTATTGGGTATTAACCAACAATGCGCTTAATCAGCAGGAGAAATGTACTGGGGACGTCCAATGTGCTGAAGCCTTTAACAGCCCTGTCAGTATCGAGCAAGGCTTCAAAGATACCGGGCATTTCCGAAAGCCTGAATTTCGAGGCTTCCTGGAATTGAAGATTAAAGAAATAATTGTTGCTGATGCCAAGCTGCTGTTGTACCTGCTGCTTGTTCAGCCCTTTTTCCCTCAATCTGCAAATCTGCCAGATGTTGCCAAACACATTGTAAAAGAACCCCAGGGTTTTAAAAATTTCCCCTGCGTCGTTATTACTTCTATGCAACATCTGTTCCGCAATCATGAAGGATTTTTCCAAATTCCGTGAAACTACCGCTTCTTTTAGCTCTATGACGCTATATTCGCGATATGATTCTGTAATTTTTTTTACGTGGCCTATTTCTATGACAGTATCACTGTCTACAAAAGTGCACAGTTTATCTATTTCAGTGGACAGAAGTTTTAAATCCTGTCCTACAAGCTGAGCCAGAACCTGGGCCGCAGGTTCACTAATTTGTTTTTGATGTGAGTGTTGAGTCCAGTCAATAATCCAGGCAGCCAGACTGTTTTCATGAATTTTTCCAAATTCATAAATACCTGTATAGTCCCTTTTTTTAAAAAAAGCCTTTCCAACTTTTGTGTTTTTATTCGGGAACTTTGAATCAATAAGGCAGAGAATTGCAGCGGGGTTGGGTTGTTCAAAATAACTGATAAACTCCTCAAGTGAATTTCCACCACCAGAATCGTCAAGTTTCAGGAAATCCTTGACGATTACCACGCGATATTCAGACATCATGGGATAGCTGCGTGCGATACTCAATACTCTTTCAGCACTGCTTTCACCACCATAAATAAGGTCATAATTAAAGTCTTTCAGATCAGCGGGAAGCAGTTTCCCAATTTCATCCTGGATAAGGTCCAGAAGAAAAGTTTCATCACCGTATAGGTAATAAATCCGTTTAAGCGGACTCTTTCTCCTGAGCTCTTTATAGAGCGAACGAAATGTGTCTAAACTTGACGTTTTGGCCAATTCTACTGCCTGTTAATATTTTTTTATTCAATACCCATCGCATACCTGATTCCACCGAGAAGGTGTAAAAGGAAGTTTTCCTCAACATACGTTTCTTTCGTATGTCCAAGGCCGGTATAAAAAGCTCTTCCACCGTCATAGTCGTGATACCAGGCGATAGGATGATTGCCCGGATGTTCACTACCTTCGAAACTGTCGGTATCCAGTTTCATAAGTACATTCACATCAGGGTTCATATTTTTGAAATTATACCACTCGTCAGTTCTTTCCCATCTTTCCGGCAAATGTGCTGTTGAAGGGTGATTTCTATTTACAACTTCAATAACTGCCGGTAATACCGGCGGATGATTCATAAAATAAGCCCCAACCATTTCACCAAACCATGGCCAGTCATATTCAGTATCGGTAGCAGAGTGCACACCAACAAATCCTCCGCCGGATTGAATATAACTTTTAAAAGCCGCACGTTGTTGTTCATTGAAAACCGTCATAGTGGTATTCAGAAAAATGACTGCATCATAACCGGCCAGGTTCCCGGTTGTGAAATAAGATGAATCCTCGGTTCGTGTTACATTAAACCCGTTTTCCTGTCCGAGTTTTTTTATGGCTTCCGTTCCTTCTTCAATGGAATCATGGCGAAATCCTGCTGTCTTTGTAAAAACAAGAACCGAATGTTCGGCCGACTCAGTAAACGTTTCTTCATGTATGATCTCATTTTCATTTGCACAACCCAGGGAAACTGTTGTGAGTAAAAGAAATGTGAGTAACAGGTTAAATTGCAGCATCGGTATTTAATTTATTGATTATGTGTTGATCCTGATTTGACAATAACATCAGCTAATAAAATAGAAAAGTTTCTTAACAGTTCATGGTTTTTCACAACTCATTTTGAAGCCATGTTATGGTGTCAGTTTGATCAGGTTTCCACCAAATGGGTGGAGACTGGGCTTGTGAAAGAGGTTCAATAATATACGGGCCGGCTTTCTTTCCAATAAATCCGGATGTAGAATAAACCGACTGTAATCCGTTACCGAAACGACTTACTACATTTTCCAGGGTATTAAAATCTCCCTTCACCCAATGGAGGATATATTTTTCCTGAGGTATGTCAAGATTTTCTTCGATCAAAAAATCCTGTAGCCAGGCTTGGGGAATTTTCATCGCATGATTATATGCATAACGATATTCAAGTGATTTGGGAGGTTTATTGAATTGTGGATTATTCAGCCAAAATGATTCAATATAATCTGTAAATGAACATTTTTCAGAGTTCAAATGGAATGGAGCAACAACAATCGCCACAGAACGACAACCTGAACCTCCATAACGGAATACTGCTTCCGTTAAATCCTGCATGGTTTCAGGATTGTTATCGGTTATGAAAGCAATGGAAAAATTAGCAGTTCTGATTAGTTTTGGAGTGCTGCCGGAAATAAGCATTAATTCGGATAGCCTGTCCTCAACATTTTTTACAGACTTTCCAGATCCGGAAAACAATAGTGCATCGGCCGGAGAACCACCGGCCAGTTTATCCAGTCTGCCGGCCCATTGTGCATTTTCAATCAGTTTATGCAATTCCAGCTTGTTTATTAGTGAAGGGAGCAGATATGGGTCTTTTCTGGATAGCTTACCGATATATGTACCACCGGTCATAACCACGGCTAACAGATCATGAATTCCGACGAGCGGGAGATTTCCTGCATGTAAACATAGAATTTTTTTATTCTCCAACGAATTCAACCGCAGCCCTGAACGTTGAGCCCAGGTATGCAAATCGCCCTTTTTTAGAGTGGATTTGAGTGTTAGTATTCGGTGCTTAACATCTTCAAAACCAAAGTAGCCGCCGTTTACCGTGTTATCGATCGCCTCCCTGAGTGTAAAATTATCAGGCTGCAGCCATTCAGTAATGGCATCTGCAATGTTACTGATATGTTGATCCGTGGAGTTCATCAATCTCGATCAATCAAAAAATTACATCCGCGCGGATCATCGATATTCCACCTGCCAAGAACTTTGAACCGTCCAGATTCATCGGCTACCCCCCTGTCGTCAGTGAGAATAAATGGGCAAGAATACACGTTTGCCAAGTCGATGATGCCAATTTTGCCTTCCTCACCAGGATTGCAAATCCTTCGGGGATTTTCGGGATCTCTGATGGTAACCCAAACCCAATTTGGTGCAGTAAACCATTCATCTCCAATGGCATACATCTGGCTTAACAGTTCACACATACCATATTCTGAATGAATGGAACCCTGAGGGATACAAAACCCTTCGGACAGTTTTTTTCGGAGCTGTTCTTTTGTTATTTCTCTCTTGAATGTTTTCATCCCTCCCGTTTCAATAATTTCAACTGGTCCCGAAAAAGGTGATTTTCCATTCTCAATGATATCGAGCAGCCCAAAAGCTGCACCAAACAGTAAAGGTATTTTGCCATTTTTGTTCACCTGCTCTTCCCATTTACCCGGATTAAAATCACTATTTTCCCAAAAGGTTGCCAGCCCGGAGCGATCCCGGGAAATAAGGTATTGAGCCATCAAGATGAGTGAAGAATTCGGATTATCCCTGTAACCGGGCATATAACAGATCAGTGCGTAATTTTTATCCGGGAAGTGTGTAAAAAATTCCCGGTTGATAGCTCGCTTATAAATCTTTATATCATGGATAAAATGCGAACTTTGATTCATACCGGAAGTGCCGCTGCTTTTAAAAACCACCTGGTGAGACACGCCATCAACAGAAATAATGCCCTGATTAAATGCCCTTATTGGTAACAGCGGTATTGCTTCTGGCCCTGCCAACGTTGCCCCTGTATATCCCAATGCTCCTGAAAAAAGGTTATATAGCTGGTTTTTTTCTTTTTGAAACCGATAAACTTCAAGACAACGTTCGGTAAAAGAGATTGAGCTGTCAAATATATATTCAGACCAGCCTTTTGTATCCATTGTCCTGATTATGGGTTTAAAAAGATTTAACCTATCCTTCTTAATCCTTTCCCGCCGATATCTTTACGGAAGTATTTATTCTCAAATGAGATAATATCAACATTTTTATAGGCATGATTGATTGCATCCTGAAGGGTATTTCCGCTACCGACTACATTCAATACCCTGCCCCCATCAGTAACGGTTGCCCCATTCTTTTCAGCGGTACCGGCATGAAAGATAATGGCATCTTCATCAACCTCGTCAAGACCATTAATTTCCATACCTTTGTTGTATGCCAAAGGGTAGCCTTCACTTGCCAGCACTACACAGCAGCGATACTTATTGTCAAGATAGATCGTTTTTTCGTCGAGCCGCTGTTCGGTAGTAGCCACAAACAGTTCCAAGAGGTCGTTTTCCAGTGACGGTAAAATCACCTGGCATTCGGGATCCCCAAACCGGCAATTATATTCTATTACTTTCGGTCCATCGGCCGTAATCATCAAGCCCACATAAAGAATTCCGACATATTCATATTCCTCAAGCGACATCCCCGTGATAGTCGGGTTTATGATTTCACTTTTAACCTGTTCAAGTATCTCTTCGGTAACAACTGGTGCAGGTGAATAAGCCCCCATTCCACCGGTATTCAGGCCGGTATCCCCATCACCTGCCCGTTTATGGTCCTGGGCATTATGCAACACATGAGAGGTGTGGCCGTCAGAAATTACAAAAACTGAAGCTTCTTCCCCTTCCAGAAATTCCTCAACAACGAGCCTGTTCGCAGCTTCGGACAGCGTTTTATCTTTTTTAATGCCAAGTAGCCGTTGTTTTACTTCATCTTCGGAGTGGCAAATAAAAACCCCTTTGCCAGCAGCGAGCCCGTCAGCCTTCAGCACAATTGGATAAGTATCCTTCAGCTGGATAAATTTCAGGGCATCATCAAAATCAAGCGAGCTGAATACTGAGTAATCTGCCGTTGGAATTTTATATTTTGTCATAAATTCCTTGGCAAATTCTTTACTGCCTTCAAGCATAGAGGCTTTTTGCGAAGGCCCGAAGACAGGCACGTCATGTTTTTTTAAAAAATCGGTAATGCCATTTACGAGTGGTTTTTCAGGGCCAACTATAACAAGTTCAATATTATTTTCCCTGATAAAAGAAAGTATGGCATCAAAATCTGATAAAGATAATTCTACATTTTTGCCATATTGTGCAGTACCAGGGTTCCCCGGGGCTATGTAAAGAGCCCCGAGTTTTTCCGATTGAACTAATTTCCAGGCTATGGCATGCTCTCTACCGCCGTTGCCCAATAATAGAACATTGTAAGTATCCATATGATGATTTAGATAGTTTCGGAGATTTTCAAAATCTCGCTGTAACTACCAGCACTAAGGCTGGCACCACCAATCAATCCGCCATCCACATCTTTCTGGGATAATAATTCGCCGGCATTATCGGGTTTCATACTTCCTCCGTATAAAATCCTGACTTTTTCACTGCTAGTTTCTCCCCAGTGCTGTGTGATCAAATCACGGATAAATTGATGCATTTCCTGAGCCTGTTGTGGAGTGGCAGTTTCACCGGTGCCAATAGCCCACACGGGTTCGTAAGCTATCACAAGTGTATCGGACTCATCATTGCCAAGATGAGTGAGTACAGCATCAACCTGTCGCTTCACAACTTCCTGGTGTATTCCTTCTTTCCTCTCGGAAAGTACTTCTCCTACACATACTATGGGTTTGAGGCCATCATCAATCACTTTTTTGGTTTTTTGGGCTACCAGTTCGTCTGATTCATGAAAGTATTCCCTTCTTTCCGAATGGCCCACGATCACGTATTCACATCCGGCATCTTTCAGCATAGATGTGCTGATTTCACCGGTATAAGCCCCGTCATTTTCGGTATGCACATTTTGTGCCCCAACTTTAAATTGAGTGCCTTCAAAAGCAGCTGCTACTGCGGGTATTGATATAAATGGTGGACATAACAGTGCTTCTGAATGAAATGATTCTTCCTTCCACTTTGCTGCAATATCTTCTGCGAGTTTTTTGGCAGCCCCGGGCGCCGCGTTCATCTTCCAGTTTCCTGCAATTAAAAATGTTCTCATGGTAAAAATTTATTCGGTTAGTGTTGTTAGTTGTTGTAAACCCTGAACCACATCATCGTATTCGTTACCGATGTATCTTCGAATTATGGTACCGTCGCTATTCACAAGAAAACGGGTAGGCACCCTGTTGAGATTTAAGGTTTCTGCCAATTCCTCCGCGTCGAAGGAATTAGGTTGTATAATATTCCAAAGTTTGCTCCGCTCTTCAAAAAATGCCTGCAACATTACATCAGAGCTTGAAAGAGGGACCGTGATAATTTCTAGGTCAAAATTTCTGTAAATCTGGTGGATAGCCACCGTTCTGTCATACTGTTGCTGGTACAAAAAATTGTCGAACCTTGTAATTTCTATTAAAAAGGGTTTACCTTTCAAGTCCTGTGTCCGAATGGTATCTCCTTCAACGGTAACAAGTGTAAGTTCCGGAAACTGATAGCCGGGTGCAAGAAATTCAATATCATAACTTATGCTTTCTGCCCATTGCATTGCCATTTCATTATCGGAGAAAGCTTTTTTGAAATCATCAAGATGGCGGTTCGCTTCGATGGTACGGGAACTGTCATACAACAGTTCAATCCGTTCCATATTAATTTCCATCCTTGTTGATAAATACTCACTCCTCTCTTCAAGATCCTGAAGAAATGCAAGCACCCTGTTAAGTCCATCCGTTTCGGCATAATATTCCGCCAGTACCTCTCTTGTAACTGCCGATAAATGATTATAGTGTTCCAACAATTGATTGCTGCGTTCAAGCATTTTTTCATTGTTCCATCCGCTTAACAATACGACTGAATTTTCACCCGAGATTTTTCCAACATGGGTGCCGGGATATTCATCAAAAAGTTCCCAGTATAAATCACTCCATTTTTCGATCTCAATCTGAATACTGTCCTCTGCTATAACGCCGGCATTTATAAAATTGGCAACTCTTGTAAAATTTCTTTCTAATCTGTTAAGTACAGTCAACAGATCATTTTCGTTAGATGAGATACTTGCTGTCTGGTTCACATTCGGCAGGCTGGCATCAATGTTAATAGTGTCTCCGTCGGCGAATACCAGGTTGAGGATGCCAAACGTATTCCTGTTACGGGAAATTAAAAGTGGATATATATCATCCATTTCAAAAAAAGCATCTGCGGCAAAAAGACCGGTGGTATCTGTCACTGCAAAGAAAAGTGTATCCGTTTGCTGGCTTCCGGTAGATACAGTAGAGAGCAACTGAATTCCACTATAATCACCTGATGCATCGAGTTGGCTGTCAACTGTTATTTTACCGGTAATATGAACCGAACGTTTAACATCCGGTTTTTCCCGTGCACAGGATAATAGTAACAAAGCCGGAAGTATCGCCAAAATCAGAAATTTATATCTCATAATTTAATGTACTGAATCCATAACATTATTCTGTACTATCGAGCCTTGCAGCAACCATTTCTCTTGCCTGCTTAGGGTTGGCCTTGCCTTTTGATTGTTTCATCACCTGCCCAATGAAGAACCCCATAAGCGCCTTTTTTCCCTCCCTGTAACGTTTCACTTCGTCGGGGTTAGATTCCAGGATCTCATCAATGATAGGTTCCAGGAATCCTGAATCGGAAACCTGTATCAGGTTCAGTTCACCGGCAAGATCAAGGGCATCCTTATCACTTCGAATTAATTCATTAAAAATAGTCTGCATGGCCGAGGAATTAATTTTATCCTCTAATTTAAGACGAATCAAACCCGAAAGTTGTTTTGGAGTTATACTAAACTCGTTAATACTAATACTCTTATCATTTAAAACTCTTAAAACCTCAGTCAATATCACATTAGAAATAGCTTTGGGTTCGTCCAGAAAAACAAGTGCTTCCTCAAAGTAATCAGCCAGGTAACGATTATCTGTAAGGATTTCCGCGTCATCCTTGTTTAAACTCAATTCATCAACAAACCGTTGAAAACGTTTATCCGGGAGTTCGGGAAGTTCGGACTGAATGTCTTCAAGAAGAGATTCGGTTACAATAATCGGTGGCAAATCAGGTTCCGGGAAATAACGGTAATCATGTGCTTCTTCTTTTGATCTCATCTGGCGGGTTTCCAGTTTATTTGGATCCCATAGCAGTGTTTGTTGTACTACTTCTCCCCCGCTCTCCACCAATTCGATCTGGCGTTCAATTTCAAAGGTGATAGCTCTCTCAACATTGCGGAACGAGTTCATGTTTTTAAGCTCTGTACGGGTGCCAAACTCTTTCTGCCCCCGTGGCCTGATGGATACATTGGCATCACAGCGAAGGCTCCCCTCCTCCATATTTCCGTCACAGACCTCCAGATATTGTACAATTTGTCTGATTTTCTTCAGATACTCATAAGCCTCTCTCGGAGTACGAATATCAGGCTCCGATACAATTTCAATCAATGGTGTCCCAGCACGGTTCAAATCTACAAGTGTATGATAGGGATCCTGGTCGTGAATGGATTTACCCGCATCCTCTTCCATATGAATACGGGTAATACCAATAGTTTTTACATAATCTTCAAGTTCGATCTGAATGCATCCATTATAACAGATCGGAGTTTCATATTGTGATATCTGGTAACCTTTCGGCAAATCGGGATAGAAATAATTTTTTCTTGCGAAAATTGATTTTTCTGAAATTTTACAACCGGTGGCAAGCCCCACCTTTAATGTATACCTGACGAGATTCTGATTTAGTACCGGTAAGGTTCCGGGATGCCCAAGACATAATGGTGTAACCTGCCTGTTTGGCGCTCCCCCGTATTCTGAAGATACCGCTGCAAATGCTTTGCTTTTTGTGAGTAGTTGTGCATGTACTTCAAGGCCTATTACGGCCTCATACTTTTCATTCGATATTGTCGACATTCTTTGGATTGAAGTTCAAAAAATTTATCAGCCATAAAAGATAATAAAGTATACACAGAATGTAATCACCAATATGAGGTAATAATGTTTAGTTTAACCCGGATAGCTGATTAAAATTTTGGGCCAAAATTGTAAGCAGTTTACTGTGCGTTCCCGGAGTGTATTGAGCTTAGCTTACCCTCTGACAAGAACCAATTAAGTACACCCGGTTATTCTTTATATTAATCTTTAAACGGGTTGAAAGTATATTCAGTTTATAAATCCAACAGAAATTCAGTGTTACCTTCATCCATTATAAAAGCGCTTTTTTCTAATATTTAATCGATTCTTCTTCAATATTGTTATAATATTTTGTTAATTAAGTAGAGAACACTATAACCTTATGCATTCTGCTATGAAGAATATCATAAATACACTCATTCTCACCCTGTCGATTTCATTCTTTGTTACAATATTTGCACAATCCCAAACCCACCAGGGGTTATATATGAAACTTGAGTTTCTGGATGTTGACCGGGAGGAGATCAGTAATTTCAAAAATAACATCCAATCGGTTTTAAAACCGGTGAATGAAGCCAGAATCAATGCAGGCGCACTTAGATACTGGTATGCTTATGAAGTGTTATATCCCGGAAGCCAAAACACACCCTATAATTATGTGATTGTCACGATTTGTGATGCGTTGTGTGCATTCGAAAACATATCGGATCATATTCATGATCAACTTTCTGCTGCTGACCTTGAGCATTTACTCCCCCGTTTCAACAGCATTATGATGCCAAGGTTTTCTGAGCTATGGAGAATCAATAACAGTGTACTGCGAACTGAAAATTCCAAACCATCAAGGTATTTTATGCTTGACTATATGCGGGTGCGGGCTGGCCTGGAGTATACCTATCAGATGATGGAGGATGACAATGCAAGGCCTATTCATGAATACAGAATGGAAAACGGAAACATGGAAGGCTGGGAATTATTTAGTTTGATATTGCCTCGGGGAGATGAATATGGCTATAATTTTGCAACAGGTAATTATTTCTCAAATCTAAGGGATGTGGAATTTCACTTTAATGAGGAAGTAATCAGGCAGTCAAGCCCGGATGTTAATGTTGCCGAGTTTATCGAAAACGTAGAGAATGTACGGACACTGGTACGCTCGGAAGTACTGGAGTTGATCGATTACCTGAAATAAGAAACGCTATGATTTGCGATAGACCGAAGAACCGATAAACCGAATGACCGATTTTTCTTTAATTGTAAATCGGTCTATCAGTTCATCACTAATCAAATGATGAAAATCATGTTGGTATTAACGGCACTTTAAGCGCCTAAATCGGTTTAGGTTTTTATTCGAATTAATCGAATTTCAGTCCATACAATTGTTGTGTAATGCAATGTATGCTCCCCTGCCCCCAAACAAGGTCTGAACATTGTATCCCCTCTATATCTCTGTCCGGGAAAAATTGCCCGATTACATTAAGTGCCTCTTCATCATAGCGATCATCGTATAAAGGAACCAGCACTACACCGTTGGCAATATAAAAATTGGCATAACTGGCAGGGACAAAGTGAGAGCCATCTACAGTCAGATCGTCAATTTCTGTGACTGGAAGTGGCAATGTTACAATATGGTAGGGCTCTCCATCTGTTTGTTTCATTTTTTTGAGAATTCTTAAATTTTCATCAAGGGCTTCAAAGTTAACGTCATCCGGATCATTGCAGACCATGGTTAGAATTGTGTTTTTATTCAAAAAACGGGATAAATCGTCAATGTGTCCGTCTGTGTCGTCTCCTTTTAATCCATCTTTGAGCCAGATGATCTGTTTGGCACCAAGATATTGATTGAGGTAGTTTTCGATTTCAGCTTTATTCAGGTGGGGATTTCTGTTTTTATTCAGGAGTACAGATTCAGTAGTCAGGAATACCCCTTCGCCATTGGTATCAATACTCCCCCCTTCCAGGATGATACCGGTATTAAACATCTGCAGACCAAACGTTTTTGCGAACCATCCCGGCAAAGCATTGTCAGCATCAAAAGGAGGATATTTTCCGCCCCAGGCATTATAACCCCAGTTGGTAATGGCAAAATCTGTTCGTTGATTGACAGATTTTTTGACAAAGATCGGCCCGCAATCACGTGCCCAGACATCATTTACAGGAACCTTGTAGAGATGGATGTTGCCGGCGTCAATATTCATGGTTGCCAGTTTCCGGTTGACCTCTGTTACATCCACTTCCGGATCAACAAGCAATACGATAGGTTCATACCGGTGAAGCACTTCAATAATATTGAGATAAACATTCTCTGCTTTTTGGAGCTTGTCTCCCGGCCACGTTTCCCGGTTAGACGGCCAATGTAGCTGGGTAGCCGAATGAGTTTCCCATTCGGCCGGCATCCTGTAGCCTGATGTATTATTCATTTTTAAGACTTATTATTTTTTTTCTGCCACAAATTTAATGGATTAAAAAGTGAAAAGCTGGAGCGGAGCAACAGTACCGACCTCTCAGGATAAAAAAAGATCAGAGCAACATTGTGATTCTCGAAAAGCGAAAAATTGACGCATACCCCGGGGCTGGAGTGTTAACGTCATTTCCCGCAAACCGATGAATAAACCTAAAAATTTAGGATTCAAAACTAATAACTCCTCATCACTGAAACCCAATAAGCTCCGAATCCATTATATTTATAGCAGGATTTGATTTTATTTCGGTATTCAGCCTGTCAAAAGTAGTAATTTTGTACAAAAAAAAACCACCTGCTGAAAACAGGTGGTTTTTTGTAATAAGAATTAAACAGTTATACAATATTAATAAGGCTTAATCTGTGTTACTGTATTGCCCTTGCTATCGGTCACTGTCAATTTGACGTCAGTTGGATTGGTTCTCGACCTCAACTCATTGTTGCCGGAGGCACTGCTTCCGCTCACATTTAGAGTAACTGAATCGAGTACACTGCTTCCGTTTAACAATTCGATTATGACCTGTGAAAGGTCACCATCTTCATCAGATACGGCCCAGTTAACTTCAGCTCTTCTCCATGGTCCTGATGATCTGACATTGAAATTGAATGTGTCAATAGAAGGATCATTGTCTCCTGGTTCCGGATCTGGTTCCGGATCTGGTTCTGGTTCCGGATCTGGATCTGGTTCTGGCGATCCCCCGCCGTTATCAGATCCATCAAACAGACTGAAGAGTAAATGGTTGTTCGCGGTATTGGAATTGGTTACAATATTTTTGGTACTAATTTCTGTGATTGCATCATAAACTGCCTGAGC
Source organism: Balneolaceae bacterium (assembly GCA_007694095.1). Classification (GTDB taxonomy): domain Bacteria; phylum Bacteroidota; class Rhodothermia; order Balneolales; family Balneolaceae; genus Rhodohalobacter. The sequence goes on from RECI01000206.1 coordinate 48,557, forward strand.
TGATGCATTTGAGTTGTTCTGCAGGAACAGTGCTGCCACCCCGGCTACGTGAGGAGCCGCCATACTTGTACCACTTATTGTATTCGTTGCGGAATTACTTGTATGCCAGGCAGCTGTTATGCTTGCCCCGGGTGCAAATATATCCACACAATTGCCAAAATTTGACCAGGAGGTTTTACTGTCACTACTTGTTGTGGCGCCAACTGTGTAAGCTTTAGGAGCACCTGCAGGTGAATAATTACAGGCATCTTGTGCCCTGCCAGCTATATTACCATTACCTGCTGCAACAATTGTTGGAATCCCGGCGTCAAACATTCTTCCTACTGCATCATTAACCGCGCTGCTGCTTCCTCCACCAAGTGACATGTTCGCAACTGAAGGCCCGGCAGCATTTGATGCTACCCAATCCATTCCAGCAATTACACCACTAAACGTACCAGAACCGTTACAATCAAGTACTCTGACGGCAACAAGGTTAACATCCTTGGCTACTCCATAAACAGCCCCACCTACAGTCCCCGCCACGTGTGTGCCATGGCCGTTACAGTCACTGCCATTGCCACCAAATGCGTCAAAATAAAAATTTTGATTTGCACGTCCCTGGAATTCGTTGTGAGTATATCGAATACCTGTATCAATGATATATGCGGTTACTCCTGTACCTTCTGAAGTATAAACATAATTCCCATTAAGAGGTAATGATCGCTGATCGATCCTGTCGAGGCCCCAGGTTGCATTATTTTGAGTGGTTGATGCAGTCGTTACTACACCATCCTGTTCAATTCGAACTACCCGGTTATCACGGAGCAAACCACTTCTTGCAGCTTGTGAAATCTCACCTGCAAAACCCGTTAGAACGGTTGTGTATTCAAAATCAGGTTGCACACCGAATTCAGCAGCTACAGCGGAGGGATTATTTCCCGGTTTTAGAGTAACAATAAATCTACCGGGAATAGCACCATGCTTCATATCACTGGTAACATCCTGCGGGCTTACAGAAATAATATCATTACTATGCTGTGGGGCTGTAACAGGACTTTGCTGATCACACGAAACAAACAAGATCATTGCAAATGGCAATGATAGTAGTAACTTTTTCATATTTATAAGTTTAGGTTATGTTTAATTAATCTTGAATGCGCGTTTATGTTAAAAAAAGTTAAAGTATATAAAGAATTAAAACCCGATAATCAAGATTCATCCTTATCATAGCCGCATATTTTTTTCAAGTGTGGTGCCCATTATGAATGTTCGGATAAAACAGGACAGTCGGTGTTTCATTATTGATTGATTGAACTACACTCACCTGGCCTGACATTTCATCATCAGTTTGACATGAATCAAGTCATCAGTTTATTTTGCCCACTTCACTATTAACGGTTGTAAGATTTAAACCCAAAATTGTCATTGACCAATGACAATTTTGCCCG
>RECI01000015.1 GCA_007694095.1 Balneolaceae bacterium
GCGATCTTGCCAGAATAACTGGCCATAGCCGTTCGTGGGTAAGCCGCCGGTTATCGCTGATTGATAAAATGGACGAAAAAGTCTCATCAGAGATCATGATGGGCACTATTACCTCAAGCCATGCGCGCGCACTTACAAAGTTGCCACGCGGCAAACAGGCAGATGTAGCCCGTGTGATTATCAACTGCGGTCTTACCAGCCGCCAGAGCGATAAGCTGGTTAATGCTTTTCTCAAGGCTGAGGATGAGCCTCAGAGAAGTTATATTCTTAACTATCCGGAGCAAATACTCTGGGATGACCTGTCTGACTCAGAAAAGCCTTATGATGCCCGGCTGTCCTTGTTTGGCAATGAACTGATGCAATCAACAGTGAATGTCATAGTGGGGGTGCAACTCCTACTTTCGAAGATGGACGATCACCGGATAGATTTGCTTGATGAAACTGAGAAAGTAATTATCATCCCTTTTTTTAGGAAAGCATCAGACTATGCAGGAAAATTAACAGAGGCCACTGGTGTATTGCAAATTGATAAATCAAAACAGCAACAATGAAAGACCAGCAATTAGAGAACACTATCATTACGCTTCATCTTCAGAAGGAATGGCCTATCCGCAGGATCTCCCGTGAGTTGAATATATCACGTAAACGCATCCGCCGGATACTGGTATCAAACTCGGTTTTGCGCGATACCACCCCCGAGGGTGGAATCCCCTTAAAAAAGAGACGCCCGAGCAAGCTGGATCCATACAAGGAATTTATTGGTGAATTGTTGGAGAAATACAGTAATATCACCGGGCAGCGGGTATATGAGCATCTGAAAGAGAAGGGGTTTGAAGGGGAGATCACCATCGTTCGTGATTACCTGAAAAATATCCGGGAAGTGGGTTCAAAAACGCCGGTGCGGATGATAGAAACGGACCCGGGCCAGCGTGCCGCTCATGACTGGAGTGATTATGATATCACCTTTACTGCCACCGGCAAAAAGGAAAAAGTAACTTTTTTCAGTTACATCCTATCTTACTGCCGCCGTCAATACGTCGGTGTAGTTGATGACATGAAGCAACAAACCCTTTTTCGTGAGCTAATAGCTGCTTTTATCTACACCGATGGTGTACCACGTGAGATCAAGAGCGATAATCAGAAGGCGTGTGTTGTTCGCTGGGAGATGGGGAAACCGGTCTTTAACCGGAAATATCTTGAATTTGCCACCTGGTACCGGTTCCGTCCTTTAACCATCACCCCACGTCGTCCTGTTGAGAATTTGAAGGTGGAGCGTCCGTTCTGGTATTTTGAACAGAACTTTTTAAATGGCCGGACTTTTAAGGACAGGGATGATTTGAAAAAGCAGCTTCGAGAGTGGCTCACCCAGGTCAATGATGTCCGCAAGCATGGCACGACAAAGAGAAGGCCTATTGATATGTACACCCAGGAACACCCCTTTTTGCAGCCCCTGCCGGCAAATCATTTTGATACTTCTGTTTTAATCCATAAAGTGGTGAACCAGGAATCATGCATTTACTGGGAAGGGTATCAGTATGTGGCACCCGAGAAGTACATGTATGAATTATGCCCTATACGAATTACCGGGAGCCATATGATGATTTACTCTCCTTCGGGTGAACAGATCGCCTGCCATACACTGGCCGAAAAGGGCCGTAAGGAGCGTTACGTGGGGATTCATCAGCAACCACGCAAGAAACCGGATCTGGTGATTGCCGATGTGATCTCCCGCCTTGAAGGCTTCTCACCTGAAATGAGTGAGTATATAGGGCATATCAAGCAACATAAGCCTAACTCCTGGGGACATCATCTCAGAAACCTGTTGGCCCTGAAGGTGAACTACCGGGTAGAAGATATCCTGGTGGCAGTACGCAGGGCCTGGCAATATAAAGTTTTTGATTCGGGTGCAATAGAAAGATTCCTGGAAAATAACTCTGAACCGCGTTACAGCATCAAATTATCATTTAAACCCAAAAACAATAACGGTTATGGGAGGAAAAAATAAGAATCATACACAGCACATGCAGGAGCAGTTCACCGAAAACTGCCGGTACCTGGGTCTTAAGCTTCTGGAAGAAGAATATCAGCAATTGGTTGATAAGGCCAGTGAGCATGATACCGGATATTATGAACTAATCAGAGACATAGTGCAGGCCGAGGCTGCAGCCAAACGACAGAGACGTATTGAATACCTGATCAAAAGCAGCAGGCTTCCTCAGCCACTAAAAATGCTGGCAGACTTCGATTTTGACTTCCAGCCCAAGCTGGATCGCAGGTTGATAAGGGACCTGGCATCACTGGAGTTCATTGAAAGAAACGAATCAATCCTTTTTATCGGGAAAACAAACGGTGTCGGGAAAAGTCACTTAGCCCAAAGTCTGGCACTTATGGCATGTCAGGGTGGGTACAAGACCTATTACACCACCTGTAGCGAGTTGATCAATGACTTGAATGCCGGAGTTTATGAAAAGACCCTGGACAAGAGAATGAAAAAATACATTAATCCGGAGTTATTGCTGATTGATGAAATGGGACATGACCGTTTGGAGCTACAAGTGGTTAAGGAAGCTCACCTGCTCTTCAAGGTGATTGACAAACGCTACAACGATAATAAATCCCTTATATTTACAACTAACGTAGAAGAATCAGAATGGCCGGAGTTCCTCGGAGATCCCGTCACTACAAGTGCAATATTAGATCGTATCTTCCACCATTCTGTCATCGTAAAGATCGATGGGCCAAGCTATCGTAAGTACCAGAGTGAATTACTACAGAAAAAATATGCTGAGAAGAAACAGGGTAAAGCGGAAACAGGGTAATATAAGCCGGAAAACTAAGACAGTAAAAAAGGTGTTGACGAAAGTTGGCACCTTTTTTAATAATCCTATTGTCTTATTATCAACACTATATATGATGAATTACACTTTGAAATCATTTGCTTGTTTTAAAATGGAAATCGAACATGGAAAATCTTCACCGGAAAAGTCACTCAATCTACATTCTGCAACC
>RECI01000240.1 GCA_007694095.1 Balneolaceae bacterium
CTGCTGTCCGGCTTCCCGCTTCATGTGTGTCCACAACTTTTAATACATAATTTCTGGCACTGCCGGGTTCAGTCTTTCCCAGGAGAATCCATGTGAGCTGATCCTGATTCCCCGGTTTTAGTTGAGATTCCACCGCAATTTCATTGCCCTCTGTGATTTCATATAACCGAAGCTCTCCTTTATGCAGTTTCAATTCGACGCCTTGCAGACTTTTGGTCACCGGTGCATTATAATATTCATATTCACCGGATTTTACTTTTATTTCAGCTATGGTTGATGATTGTCTGGCAAAAACATTTCCAATTAAAAAAATCATCATAACAACTGTAACAGATGATTTAATAATGAAATTTGCCCCGATTTTCACCACTGAGTTGTACATACAAGAAGATATTAAATGAGTATATCCTGATTACAAATGCCTTAGTGTCTCAATCATAACCAGGATTCTGTGGAAATTTACTAAACATGATTGAAGAAACCTGCAGTCATAAAATTATCAGAGTCTTTAACTTAACATCCATGCTGACCAGAACCCTGTCCTCGCCGATAAATGTCATGTTTAAGATATTTGAAGAGAGCCATATTAAAACTTCAAGAATGGCACCCGTTCAGAACAATCGATTGCTCCTTTGCTAATTAAATTTGTGTAATCGATTGTTCTTTGAGTACATTTAACAAAATATTTTTCTTAAAAACAATAAAAATGAAAATTTACACGATTCCAATACAGCAGCAGCCAGTTCAGAGTGGTACTAACAAATAGCTGTACCATTTGTAATCAAAATTTTTAAAATACTGACTGGTTTTCATATGTGTGTGTCGGATAATTTTTCTTTTCATTTCTGATATTTTTGTATAACTGATAACCGTTCGAATTCGTCAGTAAATCAGCCGCTTCTATGAAGAAAAAAACTACCTTATCGGATATTGCAAAAAAGTTAAATGTAACGCCATCTACCGTATCAAGAGCCCTGGATGACCATCCAAGAATAAGTGATTCTACCAAAAAAGCAGTTCTCAAAATTGCACATCAATTTAATTATCAACCCAACAACATAGCATCTGCCCTAAGGAAAGGGAAAAGCAATATCATTGGTGTGATTGTACCAACATCTGACCGGCAGTTTTTTGCTTCTATTATTCGGGGAATAGAAGAAATTGTCCGTAATGAAGGCTACAGTTTGATTATCTGTCAATCAGATGAACAGACATCAAAAGAGAAAGAAAAGATTGATGCCCTTCTTCAAATACAGGTGGATGGAATCATAGCCTCCGTTGCCAAAGAAACAACTGACTATGACCATTTTAAAAAAATCCGGAATCGTGGTGTACCATTGGTCCTGTATGACCGAATTGGGGAATCACTTGAAGCAAATGCCGTGGTAATTAATGACTATATGGGCGGATATATCGCAGTTGAACACCTTATACAACAAGGTTGTAAAAAAATCGCCCATTTTGCCGGCCAGCAACATATTGGTATTTATCAGGATAGAATGAGAGGATACCTGGAGGCCATGAAAGCATACAATATTCCATTCAACGAGGAATGGGTAATCGAAAGTGATCTGATTGATGATACCCAGAAAATTCTTGAATTAGGCAAGGAAATGACCCAACAGCTTCTGAATTTACCTGAAAGGCCGGATGCCATTTTTTCAGCCAGTGATTTTGCAGCTTTAGGCGCCATTCAGTTCCTGAATGAGAAAAAAATATCCATCCCTGATGAAATTGCTTTGGTTGGCTACAGTAATGATTTTGCATCATCGATAATAGAGCCCGGGCTTACGTCTATCGATCAGTATACGAAGCAAATGGGTAATATGGCAGCAAAGCACTTTCTAAATCAAATAAACACGAAATCCGGAGAACAGTTTACTCCTGAATTAACACTGCTTACACCCGAACTTGTAATCCGTGCTTCATCATTACGCAATAAACACGTTTAAACACAGACACTGAAACGTAAACTTACCCGGCAATTTGTTATGGTTAAATCACCGGTTAAATTTGAATTTTCAAAATCTATCTTTATTGTTAGGCTGTTGAAAAACACTTGTACATTAAAAATCTTAAAAAAACAAGATTGTCTTTACTTCCAATAAATCCGATGAATAATATAACCGACAGATTCTTAACATCATCGATTTTAATTTTCCTGGCCTTACTGTTTACCGGATGTTCAAAAGAGCAACAGGGTGAACAGAAAACCATAATTTTGGCACATGCAATGCATGCCACACACCCGGTTACCCTGGGTATGAACTATATGACCGAAAGACTGGAAGAAATCTCTGACGGACGACTGACTGTCAAAACCTATCCAACTTCACAGTTGGGGGGAGAAAGGGAATTGCTGGAACTCGTTCAAATTGGCACTGTGGGTATTACAAAAGTATCCGGCGCAGCTTTGGAAAATATTGTTCCTGCCGCCAGGGTTTTCAGCCTGCCGTACCTTTTTCGTGACGAGGAGCATTACAGAAAAGTAGTGGACGGTGATATTGGACGTGAAATTCTTGATGCCGGAACTGCATTCCGCCTTAAAGGCATCGCTTATTATGATGCCGGGTTCAGAAGTTTTTATACTGTTGACCGCCCAATTATAACTCCGGACGATCTGAGAGGTTTAAAAATCAGGGTGCAACCCAGTGTAATGGCAATCAATTTAATTCGTGCGTACGGGGGGTCTGCAACACCCCTCGCCTATGGTGAACTGTATACCGCATTTCAGGGTGGCATTGTAGACGGCGCCGAAAACAATCCGCCCAGCTTTTACAGCTCCCGGCATTATGAAGTAACCAATTATTACATTATCAACGAACATACGGCTGTGCCCGATTTTCTTGTTATCAGTACACCCTTGTGGGAAAGCCTCACAGAACAGGAGCAGCAGTGGCTGCAGGAGGCCATTGATGAATCTGTACATTATCAAAGAGTTCTGTGGGATGAATCTGTCCTGGAATCCATGGAAGCCGTAAAAGCTGCCGGTGTTGAAGTGATTTATCCCGATAAAGAACCTTTCCGGGAACGGGTAATGCCAATTTATGATACCTTCAGAGAATCGTATCCCGATTTATATCAACTGGTAGAAAGAATCAGGGAAATAGAATAATTTTAACGGTAAAATCTCAGCCGATTAATAATCAATAAAATGAACAAACCTGACTTATGAGAAAAATTGTAGATAAAGCAACACGGGGTACACTTATCTTTTTGATGGCATTTTTGGTCATTAATGTTGTATGGCAGGTGTTTTCCAGGTACATCCTGAATGCCCCCAGCACCTTTACCGATGAGCTTGCACGTTTTCTTTTAATTTGGGTCAGCCTTCTTGGAGTAGCCTACCTTTCCGGCCAAAACGCCCATATATCCATAGACCTTCTCCAAAACAAATTGAACCCTGCCGGGAAAATGAGGCTGCAAATACTAATCAACTCTCTCATCATTGCCTTTGCCTTTTTTGTACTTGTAGTAGGAGGCGGACACCTTGTTTATCTTACTTTTGTTTTCACTCAATTGACACCAACCCTGCAAATTCCCATGGCATATATCTACCTGATTGGCCCGATTTGTGGGTTGCTGGTAATCTATTATAAACTGTCCGACATTAGGAGATTGCTGTCGGACGGCTATGATACTTTTCCGGCAGATTTGGACAAAAGCCGGATCCAGACCGGACCGTAATTACCTGTTCCAGAATAAATAACTGATGTCAACAAAAAATATACCGGTCAACTCATAAATAGATTCAAACTGTAATAATTCTGCCTTATGGAACTGTTAATTCTTATTGTGAGCTTTTTTATCCTTCTGATTATAGGAGTACCTGTAGGATGGGCTTTGGGTATTTCCGGGATTTTAACCCTGCTCACCGGGCTTGATTCCATGACAGCACTCACCACCTTTGGGCAGCAGTTTATGACAAGTCTCGACAGTTTTACTCTTCTGGCGATTCCCTTTTTTATCCTTGCCGGACAGATTATGAACCGCGGCGGAATAGCCCAGCGCCTGATTGACTTTGCCAAAAGCCTGATTGGTTCGCTGCCCGGCGGTCTTGCACATATTAATGTTGTTGCTGCCATGCTTTTTGGAGCAATTGCCGGTTCCTCTGTTGCAGCAGCATCCGCAATCGGCAGTATTTTGAATCCGAGAATGAAAGAAGAGGGTTACTCTAAAGAGTTCAGTGCAGCCATTAATGTAACCTCCTCATCGATGGGATTGGTCATTCCACCTTCCAACATTCTCATCATCTATTCGCTGGCCAGCGGCGGCACCTCGATAGCCGCACTTTTTATTGCCGGCTATATCCCCGGAATCCTTACCGGCCTCTTTTTGATGATCATTGCAGGTGTATGGGCCGTTCGTAAAAAATTTCCTGTGGGCGAAAAAACAGCGATCAAAAAAATTCTTAAATCGTTTTTGGCGGCCGTTCCAAGCCTCTTGTTGCTGATTATTGTAATCGGGGGAATCGTTGCCGGAATTTTTACAGCAACGGAAGCTGCGGCCATAGCCGTTGTGTACTGTTTGGTCCTCGCGTTTTACTACCGGGAAATAAGCCATAAAGATCTGCCGGCTATACTGATGAGCTCTATCGCTACCACATCCATCGTGATGCTGTTGATCGCTGCTTCGATCAGCATGTCGTGGGTGATGTCTTTCGCAAACTTGCCCCAGGACATCTCGGCAGCACTGCTGGCTTTAAGTGATAACAAGATTGTGATTTTGATCATTATCAATCTCATTTTGCTTGTAGTAGGTATGTTTATGGATATGACACCTGCCGTTTTGATTTTTACCCCGATATTCCTGCCGGTTGTTGCAGAGCTTGGGGTGGATCCGGTACATTTTGGCATTATCATGATCATGAACTTGTGTATCGGCATCTGCACGCCTCCTGTGGGCACCCTCCTTTTTGTGGGGGTGAGTATTGCCGAAACCACCATTGTAAAAGTTATCAGGCCGTTGCTGCCCCTTTTCGTCGGCATGCTCTTTGCACTGCTCCTGGTTACTTTTTGGGAAGACCTGAGTCTTTTTCTGCCAAGATTCTTCGATTTAATGTGATATTATTAAGAAGTACAAAACAGAAAATGGGTGAGTGAGAGGATTGGGGTACAAGGAAAATGTATGGTGCAGGATTTTGTGTGGATAAAATCCCAAATCTCAAAACTCAGTCGTTAGTTGAAATTTGAATCCGGATTCTAAGTGGAGCGGGTAACATGATTGAGAAGGTGACAGGTAAAAAGTTCTTCAGCATCGGTACATTGAAACCATAGTGTAGTGGAAAAGTTTTATAACTACTCATTTTAGTTGGCTGGATAAGGAACAGAGAACACGTAAATTTTCAGGGGGAAATAAACTAAAAAAATTACCGTCTGCTTCAGCTGACGGATTGAAAAGCTCAGCAAATAACTCCCCCTTTTGTAAAGGGGGTTGGAGGGATTTAAGGGAAATATAAGATACTTTGTCGAGGGGTTCCCGGAAGCATTTTTTTAACCAAGATTACTTTTTTTACTATCTGTCACCGATTGCCGCTAATTTTTCCCAAAAACGGGAAACACTGTATTAAAAAAGACAGGAAAACTACGGGCAGTTTCGTGTGATACCACGGCACTCTTTTCTTCTAACCGTAGACGGTCTATGACCCCCTCGATTCGGTCCGGGGCTTTAATAAGACCATCACTCGGGGGGCACTGATTGCCTCTGCTCTCCCGGGGCGACGTTCGCTTGCATTCGCTGTGCTCACTTTGCCCCGGGCTCTGTGATTTCGCCCTTTCAGGGCTGAAAACGCCATTTTCCACAAATCTGTCAACGGTAGCCCCTAATTTTGCCCAAAAGCATGCCCTGCTACATTACCCTCAAAGTTGAATAACGTAGTGGGTAATGTAGCAGAGCGAGCAACACAATTGAGGAGATGACATTAATAACCTTTGTGCTGCTTTGAGTCTTCGAGCCTTATCCCATAAGGGATCCCTACGGGGGTGGCAACAAAACGGCAAGATATTTTCAAATTACAAATCTGTCACCTTTAGCACAGTACCGACAGCGCTTTTCTGCCGGGACGAAGTCGAGCTCAACTTTTGAACGCGAAAGTGAGATCTCCCTGTTTCGATTCATTGAAAACGGGCTGAAAACACCACCCACTACATGATCGATGGAGCGCAAGCCGAGTATGAAACCCTGAGCATCTGCATGCTGAAAAACCGGCCCTTTTTGCCTCATCTATTAGTTCAAAAAGATACCAATTCAAAATTCCATCAATTCTGAAATTACACTGCTGATCTTTTTTTCATCAGGCAGAACATGATTCATCAAACCCACATTGTAGGGAACGGGGATATCCGGCATCGTCAGCCGCTTGACAGGCGCATCAAGATATGTAAATAATTCATCTGAAATTCTTGCACTTATCTCTGCTCCAAATCCGGCAGTTAACCTGTCTTCATGAACAATTAGGCACCTACCGGTATTCTTAACCGATTCAAAAACCATCTCCCCATCCCAGGGCATGATACTTCGAAGGTCAATAATCTCAACTGAAACATCAGACTGCCCGGCTGCCGATTCACATCGCTCGCACATGGCGCCCCATGTAATGATTGTGAGATCACTGCCTTCTGTCAGCTTTTTAGCTTTACCAAATGGTACTGTATATGTGTTGCCCGGATACAGGCTGCGGGCATACTTTGAGTCAAGCAGGTTTCTGTGTTCAAAAAAAATGGTGGGGTTGTTGCTTCTCAATGCCGTTCGAAGCAGGCCTGCTGCATCTTCAGCATTTGAGGGACATACAGCCTGCCACCCGGTCATTCGCGCAAAGAAAACCTCATTTGACTCACTATGCCAGGGATCACCACATTTCGCAAACCCACCCGGCATTCGTACAACCATGGGCGCAGCAAACTTGTTTGCCGTTCTCCAACGAATGGTGCCCGTGTTTTTTAACTGTTCGGTTGCCGGATCTGCATATTTCCGGAATTGAATTTCAGCAACAGGCATCAGGCCACCATAAGCCAGACCTACAGAGCGGCCAATAATTCCTTCTTCAGAAAGGCTTGTATCAAAAACACGATGGTCTCCAAATGTTGCCTGTAACCCCTGAGTTGCAGCGTGAACACCGCCTTTTACCCCAACATCTTCACCAAATACGAGAACTTTATCGTTGATTTCAAGTTCATATTCGAGGGTCAAACGGATCGCTTCCACAATATTTACCCGTTTCCTGCCGGGCTCGGGATCTCCGGATTCTTCAGGCGCCCGGTATCCTTCAGGATACATTCCTCCAATTTTCTGAATCTCATCATAATCCTCAGCGCGGGTACCAAGAATTTTAGATATTTCCGGTTCCGGACGGTTCCATGCATTTTGAGCCGCCTTTTTTACAATATCCCGGTTTTTTTCCTCCAACTTACCCCACTCCTTTTCAGTAAGAAATTCAGGGACAGTAAATGCTTTTAACTTGATCAGAGGATCATTTTTTTTCTCATTGTCAATTTCTTCACTGGTCTTGTATGCCTGGGTATCCTGGTATGAATGCCCTGTTAAACGGGGAACCGCGAGCCTTAATAAAACCGGCCCCTTACGACTTCGGACATACGAAATTGAATCCCTTATTTGCGAAAGAGAATCTAAAGGTGAAGTTCCGTCTCCGTCTAAAATCCGCAGGTTTTTGAACGAATATAAATTATTGGCTATGTTTCCTCCAGGTGTTTGCAGGTCGCTTTTTACAGAAATTCCATATCCGTTGTCTTCTATTACAAAAAGGACCGGCAAACTCAGTGTTGTTGCCATAGTCAAAGCCGACCAAAACCCATTTGTTGCTACAGAACCGTCACCACCCAGAATTACAGATATAGCGTTCGAGTATTTCTTATCCTTAAGGTGGTTTTTCCGGTACTCAATAGCCTGTGCATAACCTGTTGCAGGAGTATACTGTGAGCCAACATCTCCAGCCATTGGCAAAACCATCGGACTGTTATTGGATATTAGATTACACACCACACCGATGTCCCGTCCGTCTGAATATCCGCCTGATTTTGCCATACCGGATGCAATGGCATCCTCGGGTGATAATCCCAGTGTTAGTAAAAGCGGTCGGGAACGGTAGTAAGCACTTGCTGCATCTTTTGGGTTATCTAAATGTAACCCTAACAGGATTTGTACTAATTCATGCCCTTTTGCAGAAAATTGATACATGATCTTTTTATCTGGGGCAAGTTCATTTTCCTCGATTTCATCAATTGCTCTGGATAAAAGAAAAATATCCGCAACTTTTTTCCAGTCAATATTTTTATTCTCCGTATTCATGCTGGTGTTATGTAAGCTATTAAATGCCGGTCAATTCATCGAATCAGACAACCCTGAATCATCCTATGCATTCATAAATGCTTTTTTGAAAAAACATATCCAATAACTTTCTTCGCGCTACCGTACGATTAATGTTGATACGACTGTAGCCATAACAATTATTCCTGTGATAAATGAATAAAACCGTTCCATCACACTATCACATTAAAATCGGATAAAGATGATGAGGTATCAAGTGAAAAGTATAGATTGAATGTTTTCCCGTGAAAAGTGTTATCATTAGATAATGGAAAATTTCAGGTTCATCATTTCATCATGAATAAACACATACTGTTAACAGGAGCAAGTAAAGGGATAGGTTTTGAAACTGCAAAAATTCTTGCTGGTAAAAACTGTAACATAACAGTGATTTCGAGATCAAAAGAAAAACTGGATCTGCTATCTGAGTCATACAAACGTATTCACACAATAGCAGTCGATATTACAAGGCCTGATGCAGTTCCACTCATCATTAAACATCTCACCGCCAATCAAATTCAGCTTGATGGAATCATCCATAATGCCGGTTTACTGATTAATAAACCATTTCGGGATTTGACCGATCAAGATTGGGAAAATCAATTTGCAGTGAATCTTCTTGCCCCGGTTCGGCTGACCAGGGAATTATTACCATTTTTAAAAAATGGTAGCCATATATTACATATAAGCAGCATGGGTGGATTCCAGGGTAGTGATAAATTTCCAGGATTAAGTGCATACAGTGCATCCAAAGGGGCATTGTCAATTTTGACTGAGTGCCTGGCGGCAGAATTGGCTTCAGATCAAATCTTCGTAAATTGCCTCTGTTTGGGTGCTGCTGAAACCGAAATGCTGAAACAGGCGTTTCCCGGATTTAAAGCACCACTAACAGCCCTGGAAATGGGTGAATATGTTGCAAATTTTGTTTTAAATGGACATAAATTTTATAACGGCAAAATTCTCCCGGTTGCATTGAGCAATCCTGTGTAAAAATTTAATTTTTTTTTGAATCAAAATACGATTCTGAAAGTAAACCATTTACATAACCATAAATTATCCCGGTTATTTATGAAAAATATTTTTTTAGCTGCCATCATTTTTCTCATCGTAAACTTGACACTTACTGATAAAATCCATGCCCAGGGGTCAGAGCTTATTGGCGGTAATCTTTTAAATGGCGCAATTTTGGGTTCTTCGTTGGCAATTGCAACCATGGGCTTAAACAACGATTGGAACTCCAGAACATTCCAGATAGGGCTTGGAGCCGGAATTCTGGCAGGTACAGGTTTGGCAATTTATGATGTGGCAACCCTTCCCCAGGGCCAGCAATTCTTTATTTCGGGAGTATTTAACGATGGCAGAAACTCATCAATCATCATTCTTCTCGATACGGCGTATGGCGCAGCATTGGGTTCAGCTGTCGGTGCTGCTTTTTCCCTGATTGGAAATACCTCATTTGTGAAAGGAATCCAGTATGGAGCAAGTGCAGGTGCATGGACAGGCTTTGGTTTCGGTTTGATTGACTGTTTCGGTATTGCCGAGCGAAACCGTGATTTTATGTCGGATTTGTTCAATCGTAATGCAATATTCGAATATAACAGTAAAAGCATGAGTATCCATTTTCTTGAACCGGGCCTGTTTGCCTATCATAATTTAAGCGGAAACACACTGTCAATTGATGTCGAACCTGCTTTAAATATAGTTTCTCTAAAAAAATCGTTTTGAGTTTCTGTCTCCATTTTGAAGCAGCCTTCCGGGAACCAATCTTTACTGAAAAATATTATACATCTAGAGACTGGAATGTAGTTAAAATAAATATTTAGAATTATTTTGAGCTGGTGATGTGTACCTACTGTAAAATCAAATCACTTATACTATGAAAAAAATCGTATCCCTCATCCTCGTTTTGGGTTTTTGTCAGTTAAGTTTTCTTCAAACTTTGAATGCTCAAACAGTTAAAATTATTGGAAACAATGCTTTATATGGTGGTCTTACAGGTATTGCATTGGGGACTGCAAATATGCTGATCAAAGATGAATCAAGTTTTTCTAATCTGGAAGTTTGGGCAGGTGTAGGAATTTTGGGAGGTGCCGGTATAGCTGTTTACGATTTAACAACTGCTACACCCGGCCAGGATTTATTAATCAATGGTTTTTTTAATTCCTCTAATAATTCCAGTTTCATCATTTTACTGGATACTGTTTACGGAGCCGGCGTAGGTGCAGTTATCGGAACTGCTTCTTCTTTAATTGGCGGTAACTCACTTACTGACGGAGTGCTAAATGGGGCGGGATACGGTGCATGGATTGGTTTTGGGTTTGGCCTCTTCGACAGTTTACTCCTTGCTGGAAGAACTACAGACGTAAGTGCCGGCAGACTGTTTAACAGTGAATCACTGCTTACTTTAAACCATCATAACCTCAAATTAAACCTGATTCAGCCCGATTTATTCTATTACCCGGACCTTGGCAACAGTACACTCTCACTGGAAATTGAGCCTGTATTGAACGTTTTCTCTCTTAAAAAATCGTTCTGAAACTCACTTTTTTTTCTGAAGCTTTGCTGTAGCAAGAGACCTGAGCAATTCCCTTACAGTATTGACATGCCCGGATAGAGAAGGGTTCAGACCGTCGCTCAGATAATACCATGCTTCGGGTGGAAATCCCATGCGCCTGCCCAAAGGGTCTACAATATATCCACGTTTGCCCAGGATAATTTCACGGATGCCGGCAAGGTCCCTGTCATCTATTGTAAACTCAAATATTTCCATTTCTTCAAGTAACCCGGGAATCACCGGCACCGGTGTAATCCAAACCGGAGGGTTTTTGGTTACCGTTGCAATGGCATCATCAATAGTTGTCAGATTTTCCCAGGTTTCTGAAAGTGGAATCAGTGTGCGGGCAGGCGAAAAAGAAAGGCGTTGTGTATCAAACGTTCCAAGACTGATGATTACCCAGTCAGGTTCATGTGCAAGTACATCTCTGCCCATTCTTCGTAGTGCGTCAGCAGTTGTATTATTAGCAATACCGGAATTTATGAATGTAAAATCGGCTTCAGGCACTGTGATATCGAGAAGGTATTTGAAGATTTCAAACCACCCCTGTAAATCATCCGTTGAAGAGTCGCCAAATGCCAAAATTGTGTCATTGTCCCCAAACGGAAGTTGGTTCAGCCAGTCTGCCGTTTCGTCTTCTTTTAATAATTCAAGTGCCGCTTTATTGGCATTTTCACGGAAGGTTCTCTTTAAAGAAACATATTCTTCAGTATCAATACCAATTAAACCTGCAAGCGAATCCTGGTTTTCAATTCCGGGAAGCAAAGGATATGTTTTACCAATACTTAAAAACTGGAAAAGATATTTTTCAAGAGCCTCTTTTTCTTTTTCTGTTGCTTTTTTCTGATTCATTTAATCCTCCGAGAGCAGTTGTTCCACTAATTCAGGAAGACCTTCTGCAGCCTTTTTTTTGATATGTTTCCAGCTCTGGTCAAGGTACGCGTCCGGTACTGAAGGATCGATAAGATATTTGGGTATCTCATCTGCAGCAAAGTTTATTAATCCCGCTGCCGGATATACCGCCAGTGATGTCCCCACAATAATAAAAATATCGGCGTCAGTAACCAGCTCATAAGCTTTTTCAATCATAGGTACAGCTTCTCCGAACCATACAACATTTGGGCGAAGTTGTGAACCATCGGGGGCCTTATCACCAAGCTGTATTGGATCAGTACCTATCTCTATGATTAGGTTTTCATCTATTTCACTTCTTGCCTGCCGCAGCATTCCATGCAGATGAAGCACCTTGCCTGAACCTGCCCTTTCATGCAAATCATCCACATTCTGGGTTATAATAGAAACGTCAAACTTTTCCTCAAGGCTTACCAGGGCGTAGTGTGCAGAATTAGGTTTGGAATCTGCAGCCTGTTTTCTGCGAATATTGTAAAATTGCAGCACATTTGTTTTATCCCGGTACCAACCTTCAATAGAAGCAACATCTTCAATATCATAACCCTCCCATAGCCCACCGGCATCTCTAAATGTTGCCAGGCCGCTGTCTGCACTTATTCCTGCACCGGTTAAAACTACAACGTGTTTCACAAGACTTTAGTAATATTACACATTAATAAACTGGAGCCAGGCACTTCCATCCTCATATTCATCAATTATATCCGGGTTTTCGTTACTCGAAAATGATGAAATTGTAGATGTGATTTCAGATCGTATTACTTTCAGGCTATTCAGAATCATTTCACTATTGAACCCACTTTCTCCCAGTCGGATGGTCATATCCATAGAAACAAGTCTTCCCAAAGCCTTACCAAGCTCAACAAGTTGCCTTTGCCCCATCCTTGTATCAACTTCAAAGTTCAGAAGATCTTTAAAATAATCAGCAGCATTTTCGGTAAGGTTATAGCTCTTTAAAAAATTATACAGATTCGTCTCTTTTGATTTTCTCATCATTTTCAGTACAGACTCACTGATTTGCTGATATAATATATCATTAGAGCCCTCGAAAATCTGAAACGGCCTGCTGTCTACCATTGCCCTCCCGGCAATATGGTCGAGCCTGTAACCTTTCGCTCCAACAAGCTGCAGCAGTGATTGTGACGCTTCATGCATATAGTCAGTTACAACACTTTTAATGGAATTGGCCGCAATATCCATCCGGGAAGTGTCCTGCGTAAGCGGAACGTTAGTGCTGGTAAAATAACTCATTGCAGAGCTGACTGTAAAATATGATTGTAAACGGGCAAGTCTTTCCCTTACCTGGTCATATTTGAAAAGGTTCATTCCCCCTACTATTCTTTCCTTACAATGAATCACAGCTTCGTCAAGCATGCGTTTAAGGTGTCCGGTACTCATACCCGGAAACTGAAGCCTGCTTCTGTGCAGTATATCGAGCATCATGGTTACACCGGTAGATCTTGGTTCAAGGCGATACTCTGCTGGAACTTCAATATTTATATCATTTTTCCCGTATGGAAGCATATATAATCCGAGGTTTTTATAATATTCGAGAACATCAATGCCACCGTTTGAGCTGTCATGAATAAAAAAACCTATATCCCTGCCAAGATCTCCTTTCTCATCATATCCTCTTGCGGTAATTAACCAAAAATCAGCCCATCCTGTCAGGCCTGCCCAGTGTTTTAAACCCGAGATTTTATATGAATTTGTTTCATCTGAAAAAGTAAAGCCCGTTTGCATTTTTAATGCATCGGAGCCAAAGTCAGGTTCGGTAATCATTAAACCGCCCATATTTTTCTTTTTGATGAATTGGTTGAATACATTTTTCTTTGCCTCATCGGAGCCATAATTTGCCAACGGTTGTAAAAAGAGGGCTCCATTGATACCCATCATCAATGACAGCGGCAAAGATTGATACGAAGAAACCTCAAGCATAGAAAGTGCTTCGCTCGTAATTGCACCACGGCCATTATATTCGGCAGGTATAAAAGTAGAAAGAGGGTTACATTCCAGAACTTCTCTCAATATGTAGGGTGGCAGTCCCCTGTTTGTCAGCAACTGGTCCTCATCATTTCTCTCATTAAACAGCTCAGTCAGTTTTTCTTTGTAGTCTGATATAAAAGAGAAAATATCTTTTTTAATGTTGAATGATTTGGAGACTTCTATATTCAATGTCTTTCCTATTAATTTATTTGCATTATGGCGTTAAAATATAACCAAAAACGATTTTTATTTCATTCTATTGATTCCAATTAACAAAAAAAAAACCGGCATAGTTTTTATTTATACCGGGATAATGAGATAATCCGGACTTTTTATGTACTAAAGTAAAGCTCAATTTAGCTTTATATAATTTATTTTTAATATTTTAACATATCCAGCCGACAAATACTGCCTGGTAAAATTTTATTTTGAGGCGTTGGAGTAAATTTTATATAGTGTATTATTCAAAATGTACCACTCCAAAAATCCGTTTGCATAAGACCGATATGGTGATATATCCATACCTGTGGGATAACCCAGCAAATAATCCACAAACGCTGTTATCGGACGTACCTACGGCACTAACTACCTCTTTGGCACATCCAAGCCTGGAATACCGCATAGCGATCCCTTCGGGGAATTCCGGGGCTATAACATCGATCATCCGAGTGTCCATCCTGAAAAGGGGGGTGTTAATGCGTTGCATGTCTGGACTCAGCTCCACCCGGGGTTATTCATGTTATGCCCCTTCAGGGCATGTCATTAAAGAGTA
>RECI01000169.1 GCA_007694095.1 Balneolaceae bacterium
GCACTGATTACACTGAATGTAACAGGTTCCGAAATGGATGACCCCAATCACATTGATCGTTTTTTTACTATCGCGACCCGAAACGAAGTGGGCGTTATCGCCATGAAAGTAATGGGCAGGGGTGCTATTATTAACCAGGGATTTACAGCAAGGGAGCTTTTAACCTATTCTTTAAGTTATCCGGTATCAACAGCTATTGTCGGAATCTCAGTTCCGGAGCATCTTGATGAAAACGTGGAAACTGCCCGCAATTTCAGGCAGATGAGCAGGGAAGAGATGGAAAATATGCGAAGACGGGCATCCACTTAACCCAGATTAAATATTTATCAAAGCGTTAATTATAATTTACTTATTTATTTACAGTTAATTACATTTTAGCTTGGTGCTTGGTGCTTGGTGCTTGGTGCTTGGTGCTTGGTGCAATGTAAACTGGCAATACATTGAATTATACCAGGGCTCAAAATCCTGTTATGAAAACTGGGTTTAGGAAAATGTATTCAGGGGATATTTGCATTTTTAAATAGTGGTGTTAATTTAAGTTGGCAGCAGTCTGCCTGTCCAATTCAATAAAACACTGCAATATTTCCATGGCTAAGAAAAGCTCAGAAAGGAATTCACAAAAAAAATTGCGAAAATTTGTAATTAGGGCTTTCATTGCAGTTTTTGTTCTGCCACCTATTTTTCTGTTCCTCATTGTGTTACTTCTGCGCTGGTTTAACCCTCCAGCAACGAGTTTTACACTCAGGGAAGACTGGGCTTCGCTGCAGCAGGAGCGATACAATCTCCGGGATTGGTGGGTGCAGGCTGATGAAATACCGGTTCATGCAAAATGGGCAGTGGTGGCATCGGAAGACCAGCTTTTCTGGGAACACCGCGGGTTTGATGTGGAGTCGATCCGTGAGGCATGGGAAGATCACCGGGATGGCCGCCGAACGAGAGGTGCAAGTACCATTACCCAGCAGGTAGCCAAAAACCTGTTTCTATCCCCGGCACACTCATTTTTCCGGAAGGGAGTGGAAGCCGGGATCACGGTATTCATCGAACTGCTATGGCCCAAAGAGCGCATAATGGAAGTATATCTTAATATTGCCGAATTTGGTCCCGGGATATTTGGTGTTGGGAAAGCGGCTGATCATTTCTGGGGCACCACTGCAGCGAGCTTAAATCCGGACAGAGCGGCCAGACTGGCTGCCGTACTACCCAGTCCCAAACGGATGAGGGCAGAGCCGCCATCACCCTATGCCTACGAAAGAAGCCGTTGGATTTTACGGCAAATGACACAGCTTTCCGGAACCCGATACATAGAACCCGACCCTGCTGACCCCATTCCCATTGATGAACCGGAAATGGAAGATATCGATCCATATTTGCTGCAAATGGAAAGTGAACTGGATGAATTCCTCAGGTTACCTGAGGATCCATTAATAATTGAACCCGATACCACAAATAACTGACATAACAAACAGGATGGAGAGCTTCTTTGGCCAATTTGATGCACCTTAAACTTATGATGATTAAGTATTGCCACTGATGACTCAGATTGACACAGATAAAAACCTCTGTGAAAATCTGAGTCATCAGTGGCAATAAAAGATTTATGATTTATTCTCAATTCAATTAATTTGGGGATATGGCCAGTTAATCATTCCTAAATACAGTTTCCTTAATCCCGAATTATCATGATTCGTTTATTCATATTCTTATTCATCTCTCTTAAGGCATTCTTATTCTTGCCAATGAAAACATTTTATGCGGAGGATCATTCAATCATGCTCATCAAAAAAACTACCGACTTTGAAATAACGGGAGACGGAACCGCAACGAACTGGCAAAAAACTGAATGGGTTGAACTGACACAGAGGAGAAATCATGAAAACACATCAGGGCTGCGTACCAAAGTAAAAGTCCTTTATTCGGATACTGGTCTGTATGTTCTCTTTCATTGCGATGACCGCATCCTTAATGCCACTTTCACGGAGCATTTCGCCGAACTCTGGCACGAAGATGTGGTGGAGGTTTTTCTGTGGACTGATGAATCACGACCGGACTATTTCGAATACGAACTTTCCCCGTTAAACTACGAATTGCCGCTGATTGTCTCCAATATTGATGGAGAACTGCTGCACTGGATTCCATTTCAAAACAGTTATCACGAAGAAAGTGACCGAAAAACCCGCCACAAAACCAGCATCATTGGGGGTGAAAAAGCGAGTGGAGCAGAAATTGAAGGCTGGACTGCCGAAATATTTATCCCATTCAAACTTTTACATCCGCTTGAGAATATTTATCCCGAACCGGGCACCCGCTGGCGCGCCAATCTCTACCGAATCGATTATGATGACGGGATGACACCATTTTCGTGGCAGCCTTACACAACCAATTTTCACGATTACCGGAATTTCGGGACGTTTCTGTTTGAATGAATTTTTGCCACCGAGGCACGGAAGGTCACGGAGTTTTAAGTACATTTCCGTGCTCCGTGGCAATAAAAATTATCAGTATGAGTTCAATTTTCACACCTTACACCCAACAGGATTACTCATTTTTTATTATTACCCAGCTGTTTACCGTGTTGTGCCTTGCTTCTATAGCAATTTTATAAAAATCAGATTGCATATTGCTTACATCAATGGATGCCCGGCCATCCGTGAGCGGCACCTCTGCAACCAGTTCGTAAGCATCTTCTCCGCCGCTTCTGAATTCATTGGTAATCGCAATATGAATTCTGACATTCCCGTCATTTTCCCATGCTGTCCATGTCAAATCAATGACTTGTTCATCCTCATTAAAATACGCATCAGCATCGCTGATCGAAACATCTCCGATAAGCGGAATACCGTCAAGTTCTTTTTTTAATGATGGCGGAACTTCAAGGCCCAGAAAACGGCTGACTGTCTGGTAAACACTGGTAACAGGAGGATGCCCTCCCTGAAAAAAGCGGTTCATGTCAGCATTACTGGAAACCAGCCAGATGGTACGTTCGCGCTCCGATTGACCGCCATGGCCGCTGCCATCGGGCAGTCTTCTCCCATGATCTGTGGTAATCAACAGGAGCCAGTCTTCGTTATAATTCTCCATTCGATATTGCACGGCATCCCAAATACGGCCAACCTGTTCATCCGCCACTTTTATCGATTCAAAATGCTCTTCAACTTCTCCGTAACGGTGGCCGGTATCATCAGGATACCAAAGATAAACCCAGGAGAGATATGGTGCATCTGCTGATATACTTTGCGCCGCCATATTCGAAACATGATCATCGATTTTTTGCACATATCCATAATCGTGGGGGAAAGCAAGAGTATCCACATCAAATCCGTCGTAATGAATATCGATGGTGATACCCCCAGCTTCCGGCAGTCCGTCACCTGCAAGTTTGGTGCGGTTATCAAGCCATGAAGAATAGATAGCTACCGGTTTTTCGGGATAATTGTGCTTGAACAGGCGGAAGATATTCCAGTAGTTGTAGTTGGGTGATTCAATGTCATTGTCATAAACATTGTGTTTGTTTGACCATACTCCCGTGATTACGTGATTATAACCCACGGCCGAAACGGTTGGGGATTGGGAATAACGACCGGCTTTGCCGCCCAGCCAACCGCGCGAGTAGGCTCCCTGTTCAATAATCCTGTCAATATTCGGGGTATCAACCGATTCAAGAATATCGGCTGAAATGCCATCAACAATTATAAATATGGCTTTATTTTCTTTAGCGGTTTCGGCTGTCTGTGTGCAATTTGTACATGCAAATAGTAAAGCTGCAGACAAATAAAACATCGGGAATATTATTCTTTTCATAAGATGATAAAGGTTAGTTATATTTATGATAAACAATTACATATTTAAAATATTGAGCCATCATGAGGTGTTGTTAAAGTGTGATAAGGATCCCGTCATCCATTGTTTTAAATTCTATTCGAACAGAATTCTCAGTGGGTTGTTGAAACCCGCAATCAAATTTGATTTTCTGCCCGCCTGAATAGATGATTAACCTGCCAGCCGGTATTTCGGTTTCCCGCAGTTTTACCTGTTTTGAATTATACACAGCAGCTATCCCTTTGTCATCGATTCTTAAAAAGCCTCCAGCGGGTATTTCAATGTCTAATTCAAGAGCTCTTGAATTACCTATTTCAATGAAAATATTGTGTATTGATGTGGCAGGCGGTGCATGCAGTACCAATTGCATGTTCTGTTCCCGGTATGGATTATCAAACAGAAATTCACTCCAAACCGGCTCTCCCGGTTGCCTGGTAATTCTCCTATGGTTAATGGTCTGAATATGATATTGATGTAACTGATAGGTTTCATCTGTTCGTTTTTGCAGGTGAAATTCATTTTTTACATCCCTCATTTTCACTTTTATTTCTTCGGGGAAGGAGCCGGCCATTCTCAATGTTTCCCAATTGTTGATCGCCTGAATAAGTTCAGGGCCAACTCCGTTTCTGCTGACAATTTCCGGTGAAGTAACCATCGCAAAACCAGCATCGAATCCGGCCGCCCTCGCCAGAAGCCACTCGATATCTTCAATTCCTGTACCATCGGTCATACTGAACCAGCCAAGCATACGGGGCATCAGGTTGCGGCTGAAATAGTCCTGGTTTAATAACCTGTACTGAGTCTGGCTTTCGCGAAAACCGGCATACCATGGTTCGCCCCAGTTCATTCGTGTGTACTTATGCCAGAAATAATGACCGGGATTACTGGCATCCATAATCATGTCGTTTTGCAGTTCAGGATTCAGATGGCTGTACCATGTGTTTACAAAAAGTTGCCTCCCGTACTGACCCATGCCGGTTGACCAGTTACCCTCAAGGCCGTCAAATGAGATCTGCCGCAATCCGGTATAGTTAAACAAGTCAGCAAGCCGGATTGCTATTTCTTCCGATAACGACTGGTTGGAAAGAAACACCCTGTAGTCATGATCCATCAGTTTAGATATTTCCGATCCTGCCTCATGTGAGGATGCGTTTGTTCCAAAGGCACCTCGTTCACAGTCCATCAGCAGCCACGGTTCGGCGCCTGAAACCCTGCTGTACCTTATCAGCTCATTTCCAACAGTTACGGTTTGCAGGTTATTATTTGACATTTGGTTAAAAAATATTGGATCGTCAATCTCAATAGTGGTTTGGCTTGCGTCTATACTTGAAGAGAGTATACTGCTGCCAACCTTTGCCAATCGCGAATCGGGAACAGGTGACACATAAGGATCATTGGTGGTGATGAAATTGGACAGAGTGTGAACGCCTAGCCTGATCCCTTCTTGATCAGCCCTTTCCACAGCCCGTTTCATGCTGTCCCAATTATCCGGGAATTGCTCCTCTTTCAGGTCAAAATGTCCCCAATTACGGAATGGATCACCGTGGTAGAGATATTTCAAACCGGCTGCTTTAGTTAATTCAAGCGCTGTGTCAAGGTTGTTTTCGGAGAATGAATGAATAATATAGGATGCGCTTGACTCCGCGGAAGTTTTGATCCATTCATTATTCAGAGTTGGATATGGCAGCCCCTCTTCCAGTACAATTTTTTCAATAGTTGCCAATACGTTTTCAGCGGGTGAACCAAAGAGGGCAATTTTACTTCCAATAATTCCGCCGTCATCAAAGGGGGGCACCACGTAATGTTCATGGCCCCAAACCGGGATTATGCGTTCTGCGGATCGGTCTCTGGTATAGGCCTGGAGAACACTTCCGGTTGGTGTGTGTCTTGCAGTTTGTCCTCTGTAGATCACATTCACAGAATCAGCAACATCTACATATGAGCTTGTTGCAAATATATTATACGCCGGTTCTGTATCATCTTCATTTGTAGGATAGCCGCCAAGTGTTTTCAGGTTGAGGGCCTGGATGCCAATCGCATAATCTAGATTCTGAACAACGCCAACCGTTTCTCCAACAACATCACGTAAGGTTGTGGCGAACGGTCCCCAAAGTGCAATATCGATCGGTTCGTCACCAGTGATTTCCGTGATCTCGAAGGCGATGTGGCTCTCTGTTTCCCTGTATGAGATCGTTACTTCAAGGCCGCTGGATTCGTAATAGAGCATAATGGTTTTACTGTCATCATTCCACGTAGCCTTATAAGGCTGAAAAATAACATCATTCGACCTCACCGCCAGCAATGGACTTATTTGTGCCGGATCAGAAAATTGGGTGGCAGTTTGTTTGTCAGTAAAAGAGGTAATCTGACCACGCTCATTGAGCAACATCTCAAAGGAATCGGTTTGGAGCTGAAGTTCATTCTTTTGACATGAAATTAAAATGGTGGCAAATAATAATACGGGGATAAAGCTGTGGAATCGTAAGAGCATTTTTTTGTGGTAAATTAAATTGTCCGTAAACAGATTTTTGGTTAGTAGTTATGAACAATATAATTCCTTTCCACCCGGCCATCTTCATAAAGTTTGAGGATGACAAATCCTGGCGGAGTTTCGTGGTAGTAGCCTCTGCCTGCAGAACGTTCATTTCCTTCGCCCCACCAAAAACCGCTCATGGCACCGTTACAGTAATAGTCCACACCGTTATATTTAGCATAATCCAAAAGGTGCATGTGACCACTGATACAGGCTCTTACCTTGTCTTTATGTTCAAAGAAAAGACGGGATAGCTTATCTGCATCAGAGTGCTGATCATTTGGATAAAACTTTCCGGTAACGGTTAAGATGGGATGATGAGACATGATAAGTGCGTGAGTTTTTATCGGCATCTTTTCAAGCCCTGACTGTAACCAGTTGAACTGTTTATCGTCCAGTGTAACCCCAGAGTTGTTTCCGTCAAGTATAAAAAAGTGCCAGTTTTCTTTGGTAAAACTGTAGTACCTGTCAGGAATCCCCAGGCGTTCGACCACATACTTTTTCCCATACATCGGATCATTTTCATCGGGTGCTGCCCACCACATATCGTGATTTCCGATACAGCTGTACATTTCGTAATTATTTAAGATAGAAACTGTGTCATCCCAGGCATCCCATTGCTCAATAACCCTTTCCCGGGTTATATCATCATAATCAGCCGCATGAATCGTATCACCGCCATTCAGAATAAAATCGATTGAATTTGAAAGTACCTGGTGAAGGCATGATTTGAGCCGGGCCGGAATCCCATTTTCAGGACGAACATGAACATCCGTAATATGGGCAACTCTCAGAAACGGAGTTGTTTCAGGCTTTTTGTTTGAAATCAGAAATGGAGAAAGTGTAAGGGATGCAGCAGCCAGGCCACTCTTTTTTAACCATGTTTTTCTATTCATAATCAGTACATAAAAAAACACCTCACCGGTTATCCGGAGAGATGTTTATTCTAAGATAAATAACGAGTGTCGTGTCATGGATGAAGTGTCGTGTAGTCATCAGACGAGTTTTTCGAAAATTGATCCATTTAATACGATTGGGATGATCCCGGATCGACTCGTCAGATGACTTGCCCGTCGGTTAACCGTCACTTTATTATTGACGCGACACTTGCCGGAGGTTAATCCCAGCCGAAAATTTGTGTAAGGTTCGGGTTGATCTGTACGTGCCTGTCCGGGATAGGCCTGTAGTAATGTTTCGGATCCTGGAAAGATCCCATGTCATCCCGTGCAAGGATCACCCCGTGGTCAACATGCTCCAGCCACACCTGTGCGTCCGATCCATAAGGGCCGGCACGGTAGTAAATCAGCATCTGCCCGAGTTCATTGCGTTCACGGTCTTCGGATTGAGGGATATTTTGGGTATAAGGAATCAGCTTCACGTTCGGGATTCCGTCGCCGGTCATATCATATGTTCCAAGGCCCGGGAAGTAAATTCCTGTTGGAAGCTCTTCGAACAGATGGCCTGCCCGGTACCGCATTATATCAAGGAAGCGGTGGCGTTCGTTAAACAGCTCAACCCTGCGTTCCCTGCGGATTTCGAGCAGCACCGGTGAATTGATATTCGGGTAACGGGCCTGTTTCACAGGGTCAACCGGTGGATTGATGCTGAGATGAGGCATTCCTGCGCGGTCACGGATTTGATTTACGGTCATATCCAGGTCGGCCTGGTTTAGTTCGCCAAGTTCAGCACGGGCTTCCGCGTAAATCAGGAGTACCTCGGCATAACGAAGCACAGGCACATCAATACTGTTGCGATAGGCCGCACTGGCATTGTTAATAAACCATTTGATGGTATGATATCCTGTAAAGTTCTGGCTCATTTGCTGGATATATGGTTGTCCGGCGGTTCCCTGTGCAACTGTGCTGGGATTTTGAAGAATCCATCCAGGGTAGGCGAATGATTGCCTGAGACGCGGATCCCTGTTTTCAAACTCTTCAACAAAGGTCTTTTCCTGCCATCCCGGCTGATTGGAATAATAACTACCATCTGCCATAAGGTAGGTTTGAACCATTGCCTTTGTATGCGATTGCTCGAAATGGCCAAAACCGGTGCTGCCCCATCCGCTGTTCCTTTCACCATCGATGCTTCTGTTCAGAAGAATTACTTCAGGGTTGCCCTGGAGATCGGTGCTGGCAAAGAGTGTGGCATAATCAACCGTCGGGTTTCCGGTTGAATAGATAGAGTAACCGCCGTTATCCATGATATATTTGGCTTGATCACGGGCGATTTGCAGGAAACGTTCGTGTGGCAGGCCAAGGTAATCGTGGTATTTTCGATAGGTGCCTTCAAACAATGCGTGCCGCGCCATAAACGTTCTGACGGTCATATTGCTGACAGCACCTACCGGAACATTTTGACGTACATGTTCGGCTGCAAATGCATAGTCTTCGAAAATCCGATCAATCACATATTCACGCGGATCACGAGGCTTAAAAAGATCATCATCGTTTGTACCGAGAACTTTATCGTACCACGGCACATCTCCAAAACGCTGTACCATCTCCATGTAGAAACGGGCTCGGTGAAAACGTGCGACGCCTTCGTAATGATTAAGTGCAGATTGCGTCAGTTCGGCATTGGTAAAGTTTTCGAGGAAATAATTGATGTTCCTCAGCCTGTTCCAGTTCCAACCGCCGGTAATCTGGCGGGAGGTGACCTCACTGCGCATAATGGTCATGAATTCAGCATTACCTGATGTGGTTGCATCATCCGATTGTTCAATGAATATCGATGAAAACCCTATCCAGTTGATGAGGCTGTTCAGGTACATATCCAGGTCATCTGCTGAGTTAAAAAAGTTTTCTCGGCCGATTTCTGTTTTCGGATTTACATCCAGGAAATTATCGTTACACCCTTGTATAAAAAGGGTTGCGGTAAAAATTGCAAGTAGTGCGATTATTTTTTTCATAATATTTTTCTCCTCTGTTATCCGGTTAGAAACTGACATTTACACCGATTGAGAACCGGCGCTGGAAGGGGTAGCGGTAACCAAAACCGTCATCGGTGATGGCTTCCGGGTCTATAATGTCAGATACGCCTGACCATTCAGCAAGGTTTTCACCGCTTACATAAATGCGGAGATTTTGAATTCCAGCTGCGCTTAGCAACTGCCTTGGCAGTGTGTAGCCAACCGTCAGGTTTTTAAGCCTCAGATATGATGCGTCAAGGAGGTAGTTGTCATCAGGAATATTTCCAAGCCCGGACGTATTCACATCCCGCTGCCATGCCTGGAGTACCGGGAACCGTGCGTTGGTATTGGCATTTGCCATTCCGGACTCAATGTATGCCTGCGAGTGTCTGCTCATCATTTCGGGGGAGTCATCCGAGGGGCGGTAATAATCCATCAGGTGCCTGTAACCACCAGAGTAGGGTTGTTGATAGAAGCCCCAGAAGAGGTAGTGTTGCGGGTAAAAATCACGCTTGCCTACTCCCTGGAAGAAAACCCGGAAATCAACATTTTTAAAAGCGAAATCAAGATTTAAGCCAAAACGGTACCGGGCCTGTGAATTCCCGATAATCGTAAGGTCGCCCGGATCGTCTACGGTATTTCCAGTTCGTATCTGTCCGTCACCGTTCAGGTCGGCAAATTTTGGCCAGCCTGGTACGATGGCAAGTGCTCCCCAGGGAACGATATCGCTTTGATTGGCATGGTTGGCAATTTCATCTTCACTTTGGAACAGCCCGAGGTAACGCAATCCCCAGATTTCACCAATCTCCTGGCCTTCGTAATACTGGTTCAGAAAACGTTCGGGGTTGTCGAATTTGGTGATGAAAGAACGGCTGTCTGCAATGGTAAACCTGGCGCCAAAGAAGAACCGCTCACCGAATAGCTGGAAATTATCCCTGTAGTGAAGGGCCATTTCCCACCCCTTGGTTTCAAGGTCGGCGGCATTTTCATTAGGCTCGGCGGTTCCGAGTACGGCGGGCAATTCGCGGCCAAGCGTGAGCATTCCTTTTGTATCGCGGATGTAGGTATCAAACGAAGCCATCAGCCGGTTGCCAAAAAGGTCAAGGTCAATCCCAAGGTTGCGCGTTGTGACTTCTTCCCAAGAGTAGTTGGATGAGACGAGCGGCGGTGAGGAAATTTGCAGCGGACGGGTGTTGCCAATCAGATAATTGGCAGGGTTTGCGGTCATGGACGGAATGTGTCCAAATTCGGCTACAGATTGGTTCCCCAGCGATCCATATGAGGCTCTGACTTTGAACATATCCATCCAATGGAATCTCTCCATAAAGTTTTCCTGGTCAATTCTCCAGGCAACGGAAGCGGAAGGGAAAAAGCCCCAGCGGCTGTCGCCGGGGAAGCGGGATGATCCGTCATAACGGCCGTTAAATTCAAAGATATATTTGTCATCCAAAATATAATTGAGCCGGCCAAAAACACCCCGGACAGCCCAGCCCCTGTAAATATCACTGATTTGAGGATCGCCAAGTGCCAGGGAGAGTGAGGGCAGGTTTGATGAAATGACATTACTTCTGTCAGAGATCATCTGGTACACATCATTCTTTTCCTGGTTGTAACCCAGAACAGAGCTGATCTGATGCCTTTCAAAATCGAGGTTCAGGTTAGAATAGATATTGAGTACATGGTAATCGAACGTGGTACGGTTTCTCCAGACACGAGTGTTGCCGTGATCCCGGATATCATCCGGCCCGTGGCCGATTTGGTATCTTCTCTGATCCCAGTTCCAGTCCCTGAATTCACTGCGTAGAGTAAAATCAGCATTTACCGATAGTATTTGCGGTAAAACGATGGAACGCGCGGTAAACGTAGTTTGGTAATTTTGATACCTGTCGTTGGAGTCACCGCCTTCGGTCAGCCGGGATCCAAGCTGCCCCACAGGGTTATTTGCCCATGTTCCGTCCGGGTTTTTGTCCCATCCCATAGGTTCAAGGTCATAAAACTGCCACATAGTCCAGGTTCCGGATCCCATAGCGGAAGGCATGATGCGCTCGCTGCGTACAATATTAGTACGGTTCCCAACGGTAAGCCAGTTAAATGCATCGTATTCCACATTACTTCGAACGCTCCATCTTTCAAAAGAATCCTGGGCGACTTGCAGGGCTCCAACCTGGTCATCAAATGATCCGGAGAGGTAAAAGCGTGACCTGTCCGTCATTCCATCGATGCTCAGGGTGTTGTTGGTAGAAAGCCCAAAATCTGAAAGAAAATAGTTGGTCCAGTTTTGATCGCCCATATACTGCCACTGGCCGGGGTTGTTCGGGTCAGTACGCACTGCGGGTGTATTTGAGGGGTTGTCGGAGCGCTGGCGTGCCCATTCGTACATATCGTCGCTATAATTAATGTAATTCCATGGAGTGGCACTTGTGCTCATATCCTGCCAGCGCATGTATGTATATGGATCGGTCACTTTATCAGGCAGTATGGTTGGGCGATCCCATGATGCCCGTGACGAAAGGTTTACGTTAACACCTTCTCTTGTGCCGCGTTTGGTTTCAATAAGGAGCACACCAAATGCAGCCCTGGCACCGTAGATGGCTGCAGAAGAAGCATCCTTCAGAACGGAAATGCTGGCTACATCCATCGGGTCGAGCCGGTTCAGGTCTCGTGTTTCTGCGGGGATGCCATCAATTATAATCAGAGGCTCACCACCATTGATTGACGTAAAACCCCGGATATTGATTCTGGGCTCGGTTCCCGGGGCACCTTCGGTATAGTCGATATTCAGGTTGGGAACCAGACCCTGCAGGCCTTGGGTTACGTTTGAGATGGAACGTGCTTCGAGCTGCCGCATGCTGATCTGGTCAACGGCACCTGAAAGGTTTACCCTTCTCTGGGTTCCGAAACCCACCACAACAGCCTCATCCAGCATGGAGATATCCTGCAAAAGCTGCACATTGATGGTGCTGCGCCCATTGATGTTTACTTCAAGCCGCTGGTAGCCTACATAAGTAAAAATCAGGGTATTCAGCTCTTCGGGAACATCAAGACTGTAATATCCATCCACATTTGTTTGCGTTCCAATGATGGAACCCGTAACCTCATTCGAATCTTTTACAATCACATTTACACCGATCAGGAGTTCGCCGGTTTCTGCATCGGTAACAACACCTTCAACAGTAATTCTTTGTTGTGCTACGGTTTTTTGAGTAGCAAAAAGAGAACCGGCCGCAAAGAGTACAGCTATTATGGCAGGACCTACAGAAAGGAACCGGGTTTTTTGTACAGATTTTATCATAGTGGAGCAATTTTTATTTAGTTATTTGCAAACAACATTAGAGTTAACAAAAGGAAACAATTTTTGCTAAAGTATAAAGGAATTATTTTTAAAAAGGGTTTCGACCCCTAATGTCTATTGATATAGAAATAAAATGTATAACCAAGTATCAGGGTTATGAATTATCAAAGTATTAACTTACAGTAAACTTTTTTAGGAAAATTGCAGAGTCTTAAACGCCGGAAGGCGGAAAATAACGAATCGGATCCAAAACCGTTTCAATCAATTATAATTCTTTCGATAATTCTGCTGATTATTGGCGGAATTATTGAGCTGGTTGATACGCAGGAAACCCTTTATTGGCCGGGTTATATCGCGATGATCGTGTTTTACGCGATTATTTTTTACATCGGGATTTACGCAAATAATTTCAGCCGTTCAAATAATCCGGACGAAATTATTCTTGCGGGCAGGCAGTTTCCTCTCTATATCGCGGTATTTACCATGAGCGCCACATGGATTGGAGGTGGTTATATAAATGGATCTGCCGAATATGCCATGAGTCACGGACTGGCGTGGGTGCAGGCACCCTGGGGTTATGCCATGAGCCTGATACTTGGCGGGATCTTTTTTGCCCGTAAAATGAGACGGTATGAATTTACAACACTCATCGATCCGCTTCGTCAGCGGTTTGGGAAAAAAATGGGTGCAGTTCTGACCCTTCCCGCTATCACGGCAGAAATTTTCTGGACGGCGGCAATTCTCACCGCTCTCGGAACAACTTTCGGAACCGTGCTGGGACTCGATTTTTCCACCTCTATTATATTGTCGGCACTCATTGCCATTATCTATACGGCTATGGGTGGTTTATGGGCAGTAGCTCTTACGGATATTTTCCAGCTAATTTTACTAATGGGTGGGTTACTGCTGGTGTTGCCATTTGCGCTTTCGCATGTGGGAGGGCTTGAAATGGCATGGGAAGCATACCAGGAAAAAAAGGGCGCGCTCTCAACACTTTTTCCACCGCTTGATGGCTGGCGATACCCGGAATGGGGTAACTATTACTGGAACTGGTGGGATTCGATGTTGCTGCTTGTTCTTGGCGGTATTCCCTGGCAGGTTTATTTTCAGAGGGTGCTTGCATCAAAGGATGAAAAAACGGCAATGTGGCTCTCTATTTTTGCAGGGGTTGTGTGCATAATTGCTGCCATTCCCGCGATAATTATCGGTATTATCGGGGATGTGGTATCCTGGGAAGCTGTTGGCGCCCCTTACCCGGAAGAACCGGCGTTGGTGCTTCCGTATGTGATCCGGTATCTGACGAATCCGATTGTAGCAACCATCGGCCTTGGAGCGATTGCCGCCGCGGTGATGTCTTCCGTGGATTCGTCCATTCTTTCCGCTTCATCTATGACCTCGTGGAACGTCTACAAACCGCTATTTAAGCCGAATATCACCAATGAAGAGCTGTTGAAGATGCTGCGCAGGATGATCTGGATTATCGGTATCACCGGAACCCTGCTTGCACTCCAGGTAAAAAGCGTATACGAACTCTGGTTTCTGTGCAGTGATTTTGTATATGCCATTTTATTCCCTCAGCTTGTAACCGCACTTTTTGATAAAAAAGCGAATGTGTATGGTTCGATGGCAGGTTTTACCGTATCACTGGTTCTGCGTATCGGTGGCGGTGATCCAACACTGGGTATCCCGATTTTATTTCCCTATCCCATGATTGAAGACGGGCTGGTACTCTTTCCGTTCCGCACACTTGCCATGGTTTCGGGACTGATTACCATTATGGTTGTATCGAGACTTACACAGCGTATTTGCAAGCCCAATCCACTAAGAAAAGAGGGTGTACAGGTCTAGCAACCTGGCAGAGTTCGAACGATAGTGAGATCCTGCCAGAGTTGTTTGAGTAATAGGAGTGAAAAGTGAAAAGTGAAAAGTGAAAAGTGAAAAGTGAAAAGTGAAAAGTGAA
>RECI01000147.1 GCA_007694095.1 Balneolaceae bacterium
AACCGACGACCGGCTGTTTACAAAACAGCTGCTCTACCCCTGAGCTACACTGGCGTTTCAAAATTTCAAAGTGGTGAATTCTTACATTCACCGCGCATTTGCAGTCTGGTAATTGGAAAGAACCTCAACTAATGAGCGTAACTTCCCCACAAATGAAAGACTTTAAAGCTAAAGAGAACTATTGAATTAATCAACCTTTAAAAAAACAAATTTTCAGAAATTATTATCTGCCACGGTAGTAGCGTTTATAGAGTAAGCGGGCAAGTATAAGAAGTACAATTATGCCAAGAATTATCCAACCGTATACATTTAAATAGTGACCAATAATTTGCCAGTTTTCATGCACAAGCCAGCCTGTACCGAGTAATACGGTATTCCATATTAATGAGCTGATTGTGGAGCTGAGAATGGTTGGGTAAAGATTGGTTTTAGTAATGCCGGCTGTTAATGAAATCACAGACCTTGTTCCCGCAAGAAATCGATTTGCAAGAATTACACCTTGTCCCCAGCGGTCCATCCAGCGCTTCCCCTTATCAAAATATTTAACATCGAAAAATTTCATTAGCCAAAATCTTCTTCGATGAGTTTCGATCTGGTCGCCGAAATAAGCCCCAACGGCATACATACTCATAAAGCCTGCCACAGAAGCTACAGTTGTAATAGCAAGCACAGGGGTGAAACCGATAATCTGCTCTGCGGCAAGATAACCGCCAAATGCCACCAACAGATCACCGGGAATAGGAGGTACAATATTCTCCAGGTATGCAATAAAAGCAAATATAAAGTAAATACTTAACGGAGATAGTGTCTGAATCCACTCTACAAGGTATTCTGTATGAGCCTCCATTTATTATCTTTGTCTGAGTAATACAACCGCATGAACTGCAATTCCTTCTTCTCTCCCCACAAACCCCATTTTTTCACTTGTTGTTGCTTTAACTGAAATTTGTGAAGCCTGGCAGTTCAGTGTGTCTGCTATGGATTCTTTGATTGCGAGTATAAAGGGGTTTAACCTGGGTTTTTCAGCAATGATAGTGGTATCAATATTTTGAATGATATATCCCTGATGTTCAACAATATTGTAACTTTTTTTAAGAAGTATCAGGCTGTCGGCATTTTTATATGTGGGGTCATTATCCGGAAAGTGGGTTCCGATATCCCCTAATGCCAAAGCGCCAAAAAGTGCATCTGTAATGGCATGTGCCAATACATCAGCATCCGAATGCCCCTGCAAACCGGCCGAATGAGGAATAGTTACACCACCCAAAATCAGCGGCCTGTTTTCAATAAATGGATGAACATCATAGCCCAGCCCGATACG
Organism: Balneolaceae bacterium; assembly: GCA_007694095.1. GTDB lineage: Bacteria > Bacteroidota > Rhodothermia > Balneolales > Balneolaceae > Rhodohalobacter. Next base: position 1,322 of record RECI01000147.1, read on the forward strand.
AAAACTCATAACTCTCCAGATTTGGCAAGATATTCCGCAATCTTAAGATCAAGCGGATAGGTTATTTTGAAGTTTTTATCCGAACCTTCAACCAGAACTACTTTTCCACCAACCTGTTCTACAAGGGAGGAATCATCCGAACCATAAATATTATACTTTTCGGCATTATCGTATGCTTCACGAATTAATGCGGCCCAAAAAATTTGTGGTGTCTGTGCCTGCCAGAGATTTTTACGGTTTGGAGTTTGTACAATTTCTAAATCTGGCCCGGATACCTTGATGGTATCTTTCGCTCTTGTTGCGAGTACTGCTCCGCCCCATCGTGCAGCTTCATCAACACATTTTTCTATATCTACTACAGCAACAAAAGGCCTCACGGCATCATGAACGGCGACCAGGCCTGTTTTACCTGAAATTTTATTGAGGGCATTTCTGATAGAATCCTGTCTCTCCTTGCCACCTTCAACAACATAAGTTTTGAGTTCAGGAAAAATCTTATTCAGCAAAACTTCGGTTTGTGCCATAAAGTTTTTTGAAGTAGAAACAATTACCTCACCCAAACCGGGTACTTGTTTAAATTTCAGAAGCGAGAGTTCAAGAATGGTTTTACCCGCAATCTTCAGGTAAGGTTTCGGCACATCTCCGCCAAGGCGCTCACCGGAACCTGCAGCAGGTATGATTAATGCCAGTTGTTGCTTTTCCATAGTACCATTTTAGTATAGCTGCCAAAATCAGAGGATCAGCATGGCATCCCCAAAGGTAAAAAAACTGTAATTATTCTTTAAAGCTTCTTTGTAAGATTCTTTAATAAACTCGAAACCACCAAATGCAGCTGCCAGCATAAGTAATGTTGATTCCGGCCGATGGAAATTTGTTATCAGCCCTTCAGTAATTTTAAAAGAATAGTCCGGATATATAAACTTGTCAGTCCATCCCGTTCCCTGCTTGGACATACCGCTTGCCATTACACTTGTTTCAATAACACGTACAGCTGATGTACCGCATGCAATAACCTTATTTTTTTTGCTTTTTAGTGCTACATTAATCCGGTCGGACGATTCTTTGGAAATAAAATAATTCTCCGAGTCCATTCTGTGCTTGGTTAAATCTTCCACTTCAACAGGCCTGAATGTTCCCCAGCCGATATGAAGTGTAACAGGGACGAAATCCACACCTTTTTCCTTGATTTTCTCTACAAGTTCTTCTGTAAAATGCATGCCTGCCGTTGGCGCGGCAACAGCACCTCTTTCTTTTGCAAAAATGGTTTGGTACCGCTCCTTGTCCTCTTCTCTTGGATCTCTTTCTATATACGGAGGAAGCGGCATGTCTCCGATCTTGTCAAGACGGTTGTAAAGTTCCTCGTTTGGCCCGTCAAAAAGAAAACGGATAGTACGTCCTCTAGAAGTTGTATTATCCACAACTTCTGCCATAAGGTCTTCACCAAAAAAAAGTTTATTCCCTATCCTGATTTTTCTGGCGGGTTCAACAAGCACATCCCACAGCATATTTTCGGGCTGAAGCTCCCTGAGAAGGAATACTTCTATGTCGGCTTCTGTCTTCTCTTTCTTTCCTTTTAATTTGGCCGGAAAAACTTTTGTGTTGTTATATACTACAACATCTCCATCATTAAGGTATTTATGAATATCAGCAAAAGTTTCATGCTTTATGGTTTGATCTTCACGGTTCAAAACCATTAGCTTTGAACTGTCTCTTGGATTAGCCGGCTCATCAGGTACTTTAAATTCTTCGATTTCAAACTTGAAATCGGTTAATTTCATCTTCAAGGATTCTGGTATTTTTAATTTGAGATTGAAGTTTATTCAAGCCCATAAATATAACTTATTTTCCGCAGGCAGACAAGATATGTTTCAACTGCAGCGATACCCCGAAATTCTGAGTATTGAAATGAAATTAACACAAAATCAAAGTGATATCACTTTTTTTACATTTAGAAATGGTCTTTAAGTGAGGTAAAATGGTTTCTATAAGGAAATTACAAGCTCTTCAAGCAATACACTGATTCAAATTATGAAAATGAAAAATACAGTAGAAGACTCTACCGCAGCCTTTTTGTGCGTTTGTTTTTAGAAACGAGTATATCTGACGAAGCATTACTATATTTAATTACCACAATTTTTTGCCCTATCAGATTCAAACGTTACCGCCCGCAAATGCAGGCGGTAACTATCCAGGCTTTACTTATATATTTTATTTCTTAATCGATCTTTGGCACTGCTGCAAATTCTTTTTTGTAATAATACATAAACTTGCCAACGATTATTAACAAAATAGCCGTCATAAGAAAGAAAGTCTCCATCGAAGAATACTGTGCAAAAGCGGATATATGAAACATAAAATAGACAAACACGATTGTAAAAATCACATCGAATATGCCATATGCTTTTCTGCCGGCAGTATTTAGTTTGAAACTTTCCGAACGAACCAGTTTCACGTACCCATAAACAACTGTAAAGAGTGTGGATACATGTCCAGCCCAAATGAAAGTAGCATTTTCACTGAATAGCCCTTGAGCATAAAAAGCCATTGCCAGAACAGCCAGTGAAAGAATTTTTAGGTATTTCATGATGAATCATTTATTGGTTAGTTGTTAGTGAAGTGAATCAGAACTACTGAATTGCACATTTACCCCCGCATGCAATTACGATTGCAGCGGCACAATATGGGCCGGTTGCGATACAAAAAAGTTGAAATGCCGTGGATCCTTCTTCGATTGTTTCTTTCACACATGTTTCAAAGCACCCTGAACTGGTGCTATTTGAAAATTGTGATGGGTCATTATAAACCATTTTTGCTGAAGTACTGCTACCGGTATTCAGGCATAAACCACTTATGTTGATAAAACTAAATGATGAATCAAGGCTTTCATCTGATGAAAAACTATTTATTGAGTCAGTATTCAAATCATGACTTTTGTTAACATACTGATCAATTACACCTTCATGATTCATTAATGAATAAATGTATTTATAACTATTATCAGACCGATTCCTTACTTCAGTGATTGCAACAAACATGTCTTGGTTTTCAAGGGTCAGTACTTCCGTTTGATTCCATCTGATCATTCCATTCATCTTAGCGCCTCTTTCCTGTAACAAGTAAAGATTCTTATTACTGAATTGTCTTACCTGTGCAATTACCTCTCTTCCTGCAGGTTTAATTTCGTGAATTTTAATATCAATATTATACATCAGAAAATGAGTGTTCAATGTATTTATTTCTTCTGAATAAATTGACTCTGATTTTTCAGCCGTATCTATATTGACATTATCACATGATAATAAAATAAATCCTGCAATTACTATCAATATTAAACTGTATTTTTTCAATGTTGAATTTTCTCTTGCTTTTTCCATAGTTATTTTTGATTAAGTTTATGATTGTCAGTGTTTCTCATTGATGTTGATGTTATCACTATTTCAGCCACTCGCTGATAAAGCTGAAAAGTGAACATCCACAATTAGCTCAATCAATTATTTTTATGCAAGGTGAAACACCGAACAAATAGAACAAAAGCAGAACGATCTATTCAAAACCGAACGGGCTGTTTTACAGTGCGGGTAACCATTTTGGTTCAGGCATGATCCGCCCCTGCAGTAACTGTTCTCTCAGGGTGCTGATATTGGTATTATACCTCCGCCGCAGAAACATTCGCATTGCTGCCTCACCATTGAAATCCGAGTCAATTGCAATACTGAATGCACAGGCATTCACATCCCTGCCTAAAGTCCTTATAATTTTCTCATATTTCACCTGTTTAAGAATATCACCGGGAGTTTGTCCATAAACATCTGTCATTAACTTGTTTAATGAACTCTCCGCAATACCTGCTTCTTTAGCCCACTCTTTTACCGTCCGGATTCCGGTACTTTCACTGACCAGAACCTGAACGACCCTTTCCGCCTTAAAACAATGCAGGTTATGCATATTTTGTATTTGCAAGCTCATCTCTTCTGAATTAATTATCCATTTAGAAGCTTTTCCGCTATTTGTATGAACCTGAAAGATGTGATCCCTTACAATCTTTTTCGTTTAATCTTATTTTTTACCAATAAAAGACAGGTAATGAATGCAATTTGTCAAGATGCCTAAAGGCGCTTATTGCACCATTACCATTATTACAGCAAGTTGTTCATCATTTGATTTACGATGATATAGAATGACCTATTTACGATTAGGAGAAAAATTCGGTCATTCGGCCTATCGGTTCTTCGGTCTGTCGCAAATCATTTAGAATCTATTTCAGGTTTGTATTCAATTCCTGTGCCTGTTAGAGAGCCAGTACAAAGCAAGGCCACCCTTCCCAATGAAATTCTCCTGTTATTGTATAAAACAACACAGGGCAACATTACATTAATTGAGTTATATTATTCTTGCCAATACAACAGAATTATGAACAGGAATCGGCTTGGTAAGCTTACTTTATTCGCAGAAAATTTTCCCTGATACGCTCTTCTCTCTTACACCAAAAGTGGATTTAGGCGGCATTCAGATTTCTTTGAAGTTTTCAGGATAAAAGTTATTTACTAACTCACTGTATTTATGTATAATTATGTATGGTTCCGTAACGTTTGAAGTAATAAATACCGAACATATGAAAGCAATTTCTCTACTTGCCATCATTTTTCTTGCAACTGCATTCATTGCAGAAGCCCAATTCAGGAAGGATCTTGTCTATAATCCCGAAGAGTATACTACTACCCTCAGCCACCAGGGCAGCCAGGGTTCTGTAGGGAGCTGGATGAACCTTCTGAATATGACCATGTCTCACTCTTACTCAATGTCATTCAGTAACTTTGGCGGCAGAATGCAGAACATGAATGCATACACAAATCACATGTTTTTTGATATCAGCGACAGGTTGAATGCGCAAGTTGATGTTTCACTGCTTCATTCACCGTTTGGCAACAGCTTCATGAATAACGACAATCTTGGAACTCAAATTATTATCGATCAGGCGCGCCTCGATTACAGACTTTCTTCCAATGCGATGATTTCATTTCAGTTTTCACAAAGGCCTGCTTACTATGGATTCGGCCCTTATGGAAGAAGCCCATATTATTCACCATATAATCGATTTTCCACTGGGTTCTAACTAACCGGATGCCGGATAAAACGATCGAAGAAAATCACAATCACCTATTCCTGAACACAGCACTTGGTTTCCTTGGTGTATTGTTGATACTGTTGCTCATTGCACTCACCACGAGGATCATTTACCCGAGAATTGTAACCGAACGCGCATCTGTTGATCCTGCACTAATTACAAATGTTATACAACTCGAGGTGCTGAACGGTTGTGGTGTTCCTGGAATCGCCACAAGATATACCGATACATTGCGCCGTTACGGATTTGATGTTGTAGAAACCGGAAATTTCGACCATTTTAATGTAAACCACAGTTTTGTGATATCCCGTAGCGGAGAGATGGAGAATGCAAGAAGAGTGGCAAAAGCCATCGGTATACCTGAAGACAGGGTACTGAGGGAACAATCACCAGATTTCTACCTTGATGTTACACTAATCATCGGATCAGATTTTGAATTACTTAACTTATAATGTATGCCTATGAGTAAATCTTTAAATACTGCACAACAGAAATTTACAACAGACGTACCCGGCAAAACTGCCGATTCTGAAAAATTGATCAGCATTATCACGGAGGGGCTGCTCGAAAAAAAAGCAAAAGAGATAAAAATACTGGATGTTCGAAACCTTACTACTTTGACCGACTTTTTTGTGATTTGTCATGGTACATCCGAAACCCAGATTCGCGCCATAGCAAACAGTGCGATTGAAAAGGTGAAAGAAAAAACAGGAGAAGCTGTATGGAAACAGGAAGGTATGGACGCCCGCCGCTGGATTATCCTTGATTATGTAAATGTGGTTATACACATTTTTAATGAAGAAAAACGACAATTTTATGGCATTGAACGAATGTGGAACGATGCCATTTTTACAGATGTGGCAGATATCTGAAAGGAACTTTCAACGTTTTTTTCAGTCCCTGATATATGTGCTGAGATCACAGGTTATGAGTTTTCAGCATCGTATATTTCCACATCAGATAAATATATTCTTTCCCCTGTTTGGCGTTCACAAATAAATATCCCGTTTGGTTTTCTGGAATTTTCATGATTCTGGTAATATTGGGATATGCTTTGTTTGAATATTCACTTAACAATACCCCGTTCTCACATGATGGAATTCACAATTCTATCAGGCAAAGTCTTGATGAAGGTTCCGGCTTCTTTAATGAGTATACGAACGACCTCGTTCAATCTGCTGAACATATTGCTGAACTAACTGACCAGGCATTAGCATCCGGATCCGGCAGGCTATCATTATTTGAACAAATCAAAGGTCTAGACCTGTGGGGAATTACCATTTATAAAAATGGGAACAAATGGTTCTGGAAAGATTATGTCATCTCAATGCCAGTTTCGGCAGGTCAGCTTTCCGGGATCAGCGTAAGAAACCTGAACAATGTACAAATTCTTGTTCACCAGCAAATCCTGCACTTTAACGACGACACCTACACCATTTTTGCAGCCAAGCGTCTTTCACAAACCACTGACCTGCCATTTATAAGGGAAGGTGATTTTAATCTGAATACGATGCATCGCGACAGAGGTTATTTTCAGATCTATTACAACTTCTTCGGCACAATTCCCTCAGACGCACTATACAGAACACTTTATTCTCCGGCATCCGATTCAATCGGTACTGTCTGGGCCACCTATGAAGATATCCAGGCTTATGTAAGTGCGATTAAAGAAAATCAACAACTTTGGAGGCTCATCTTCCAGGTATTTATAGCTCTTGTATTTTTCTTTTTTCTCATTGTTTTATCAAATCAAACAGAACAACTTTACTTCAGTGTAATCCAGCTGCTTTTTATCATTATGATGTGGCCTTTGTTGCTTTACTCAGGTTTACTTGAATACTGGCTTTCAATGATACCCGATGGGGCTGTAAACCGGGAATTTGAAGCCCTGTTTGAATTCGCCCGGTATGTTGTAAATACGTTATTTCTTTTTTTAGTTCTTGTAAGTGTCCACAATCTTCTCAGTGTTACGCAAAAACCGTTAAAAAATGAAAGCTATTTCCGAATCATAGGTCTCTCCATTCTTTTTGGAACCCTCAGTTTGCTGCTGATACATTTTTTCCTTCATGCTACTGAAAGCCTGCTTATAAACAGCTCCATTTCACTTATGGATCTTGAATTGGCACCGGATGTTGAATCATTTCTGTTTTACATTTTTTCAGGCCTCTTTTTTACCGCATCATCCGGAATCATCTTAACCACAGGCTACCACCTCTGCCTGTCGGAGCAAGACAAAACCAAAATCATTGCTCCAATATCTTTGATCAGCTTTTTTACAGCCTATTATGTTATCGAGTTTGTAATTGGAAGCCATCTGATACTGAACTGGACTTTGGGCCTGAAAACAATTTTGTTTCTGCTCTTTATAATGATAGTGCACTTTTTCCACAGGTATCCGGAGGTTTATACAGATATGTCGGGTTTCAGGAAGTTGATGATCTCGGTTTTGATCGCTTCAACAACAATATATATCATCATCTGGAACACAAATAATGATCGCATTGACAGGGATTTACTCGAGGAAGTTGCTGAATTTACCCAGGAACACGAAATAAGTACCCGCGAAATTCTCTTTGAACTTCTCTCCGATACCGAACAGGATTTCCTTCAGTTTTCAAATTTGACACCCTCTGATCAAATATTCAGAATTCAAACTCAATTCCAGCGAACCGTTCAAAATAATATCCGTCAAAACTGGGGCAATTACGCATTCCATATCAGGTTGCTTACCAGCAACGGAAACGAACTGTCGAGCTATTCAACCACCCTTGATACACCCACATGGTCATCTTATTTCAATATCAATATTATGTTGGGTGCTTATAGTGGAGAACAGATCAGATGGCAAACCAATCGTCCGGTAATTTGGGGTCAACGTCCGGCCAATTTATCTGAACGTTATACCAGTTTCGACAGAGGCTGGATCCCAATTTATAACCTTTATAATGAAACCGAAATCATTCTTTGGGTTGCGGGTGATGTATACCGTGAGAGACCGGACTACAACAAACCGTTACGGGCAGTTCTTTCGGCAGATACACCGGATGATTGGAGAAAGAGCTTCTATCTTGCAGAATTTCGGGAACAGCGGGTAACCCGTAGTACCATAAAAGGAATTTATCGAAACCAGCCGCAATACAACAGGTTGCCGGAACTGGAAAATGATATTGCACTTCAGGATTCCGTCATTTTTTTTACAAATATAACCGCTGATGGCAATTTCAGGGAGGTGCTTGTTCGCGATGGCAATACTATTATCAAAGCCAGTACGCCGGTACCGGAAATAAACCATCATCTTTTTTCATTTTTCCGGTTACAAATTGTACTCATCTTTTTTGGCCTCTTCTGTTTTTCGTTACTTGCCATGTCTGGTTTTAATCATTACAGCCTTTTTGGCCAAAATCGCAAATTCAGGGACAGGCTGATTGACGGGCTCACTTTGGCTACCATACTTTTTTTAACTGTTCTGATCTTTGCAACCCAATACGCTGTAAATATCCAAAATGAAAAAAATGTTCAAAGAGATTTAATACAAACCCTGAACAGTATCTCCGAATCGTTAAAAGAGAGAAACATATTTTCAGCAACCGCCGACGCTGCTGAAATCCTGACAGATATTACGGCCACAGTAAATGCGGATCTGATTCTGTATCGGGAATCAACTGTGCAACAATCCACAACACCACAAATCTTTACCCAGTACCTGCTCCCAGCAGCTATTTCTTATCCTGCCTATGATTTTCTATACAACCTTGAACGAACCCATTTTTTAACTACGGCCAGGATAGGTGATGAAGAGATGGTTATCGGATATCGATCTGTAAGTGATGCTGAAGGCAATATCGCCGGTGTTCTGGCCATTCCTACGTTTACACATTCACCTGTTTACAGTGAACAACTCCTCGAAACCACAAGTTATCTTTTTGTAGTATATCTCTTTATTTTTGCTCTATTTATCGGAGGATCGGTATTCCTGTCCAATCAGCTCACCAAACCTCTGAAAGTAATTCAGTCCGGTTTAAACCAGATTTCACGGGGGGATATGAAAACCAAAGTTGCTGTCACCAGCCGTGATGAAATCGGTTCACTTGCCAACGCGTATAACAATATGGTTCAACGGCTCGATCATGCCCAAAAAGAACTAATGAAAGCGGAGCGCGAATCGGCCTGGAAAGAGATGGCGCAACAAGTGGCACATGAAATTAAAAATCCGCTTACTCCAATGAAACTGAACCTTCAGCATTTACAAAGACGGCTCGAAAGTGAACCCGGAAATGTGGAGGAACTGAAAGAGATTATAGAAAAAACCACGTCAAACATTATTGACCAGATCGAGTCGCTAAACAAAATTGCTTCCGATTTTTCAAAGTTTGCCCGCCCGATTCACGAACCCAAAAAGAATGGCGATCTCACCGCACTTATTAAATCTGTTGCGGAACTTTACGAGCACGATACTACGGCGAATATCAAGGTTAACATGCCCAAAAAAGTAGTCATCGCCCCTATTGTTGAAGATGAACTGAGGCGTGCACTCATCAACCTTGTAAAAAATGCACTCGAGGCTGCACAAAATGGAAATGTGAAAATCCAGATAAGGCTGAAAAAACGCAATGATCACGCGACGATCCAGGTAAAGGATAACGGTAAAGGTATTCAGGAAAATGACCGCGATAAAATTTTTCTGCCAAAATTCTCGACAAAATCCAGCGGAACCGGGCTCGGTTTGGCCATTACCAAAAAAATTGTGGAAGCACACGACGGGGATATTTGGTTTGAATCGGGTAAAGGCCAGGGAACATCCTTTTTTATCCGACTCCCTTTAGCCTGAAATATGTCATACCTTTTTGGGTTAAATTTCGTACCATCAGCCCTTCGTATGAAAAGAACAGATTCCACATATCTAACAAAGGCCAAAACCGAAGCATCTACCCTGCTGAAAATTGGCTTTCCGGTGATCCTTGCACAGCTGCTCCAGATGAGCATGAGTTTTGTGGATACGGTAATGGCGGGCCGTTTGTCACCCGAAGATCTTGCTGCAGTGGCTGTTGGCTCCAGTATTTTGATGCCTTTTGTTGTACTCTGTTTAGGTTGCCTGATGGCTGTTACACCGATTGTGGCACAGAATATTGGCGGGCGGGATTTTTTCAAAATCGGAAAAAATGCGCGGCAGGTTTTATGGCTGAGCCAGATCCTGGCGCTGCCGAGTTTTTTTATCCTTCGAAACCTGGAATGGGCTTTCCTGGTGATCGGTGTAACCCAGGATATCATTCCCATTGCCTCCGGGTACCTCAAAGCGATTTCCTGGGGAATCTTCCCCGCATATGCGTATGGCGCACTTCGCTATTTCAATGAAGGGCTCAGTGTTACACGGCCGGCGATGTTTGTGGCCCTGGCCGGCACCCTGGTGAATATTCCTGCAAATTATATACTGATGTTCGGGAAGTTCGGATTCCCCCGGCTGGGTGCTATAGGCACAGGTTATGCATCAGCAATCGTTTTTACTGTAATGTTCATTGGTATGTTCTGGTTTACCTACAGCCACAAACCGTACCGGCGATTTGAAATCTTCAACAGGTTCCGCCTGCCTGAAAAAGCATACCTGAAAGAATTGCTTCAGGTAGGTGTTCCCATTGGCATCAGCTCCACGATGGAAGTGACCATGTTTGCTGCTGTGAGCCTGATGGTGAGTACCATCAGTACAATAGCAGTGGCCGGACACCAGGTTGCCATTAATTTTGCAGCTATGATGTTTATGATTCCCTTTGGCTTGTCTGTTGCCATTTCTGCAAGGGTAGGAAACTCGATTGGACGAAAACGCCCCGAAGAAGCCCGGTTCCGGGGTTATATCGGTGTTGTTGTGGCCTGCTGTATGATGTGTGTTACGGCACTTATCATTTTTCTATTCCCGGAACATATTGTTGCAATTTATACGGATGACATTTCGGTAACCGATGTAGCTGTTCAGCTTTTGTTTATGGCTGCCATATTCCAGATATCAGACGGTTTGCAGGTGAGCGGTTTTGGCGCACTGCGGGGTTTAAAAGACACCACTGTTCCCATGATCGTAAATTTGTTGGCATATTGGGTTCTGGGTATTCCCATTTCCTATTACATGGGCTTCGTTGCCGGCTATGGGGCACCGGGCCTTTGGGTGGGCCTTATTGCAGGACTTACGGTTGCAGGGATACTTCATAACATCCGGTTTTATAAAAAAACAGGAGAGCTCGGCGCGAAATAAAACGAGGGATTATAACTCCCTATCCTGAAAATGTAATCCAATGGGGTTACATACCATCAAAGCTAAGTGAACAAAAAATATCCTTTTTGAAATATGCCTCAACATTTTCAGTTAACTATAATTGAACGATTATACTTAGTTTCAGCTTCATCACTATGTAGTCCATGTTTAATTAGCTATATATAGAAGATCACCTTGTCTATGACATCTTACATTCACCATATTGAAACTTCCGTTCCGCGATATTCCTATAAACAGGATGACCTTCGTGATCGCCTTAAAGAAATTGTTCGTGGTTCAGATCGGGAAAACCGTATCATACATACCCTCTTCTCCAGGTCCGGGATTGAAACACGCCATTCCGTGGTAAATGATTTTCAGGAACATGGCTCCCACACCCTCTTTTTTAACGGCCAGGGTGCCTCACCGGGTACCGGCAGCAGAAATGATACATACATACGGGAAGGCCGGAAACTTTTTGTTGACGTGGCACAGAATCTTATTGTCAATTCTGATTTCCATCCAGATGAAATTACACATCTCATTACCGTTTCATGTACCGGTTTTTATGCACCTGGCCCCGACTTCGACATCATCAGATCACTTGGACTCAAAAATTCTGTTGAACGATACCATCTTGGCTTTATGGGTTGTTACGCCACCATCCCGGCAATGAAACTGGCTGATCAGATTTGCCGGGCAAATAAAAACGCGTCTGTTATGGTAGTATCTGTTGAGCTTTGCACCATTCATTTCAAGGCCAATCTGTCTATGGACGATTTACTTTCTTCTGCCGTGTTCGCAGATGGCGGTTCAGGAGCCATCATCAGTAATAAACAACCAAAAAAAATTAATTACAGAATTGAAGGGTTTGCTTCATCTCTTACACAAAAAGGGGAGAAAGACATGGCCTGGTCCATAGGTGATCATGGTTTTAATATGGTTCTTTCCAACTATATACCTGATCTGCTGGGTGAGGGACTGGAAGATTTCCTGAAACCGGTTTTAAACAGATTTGATTTAACACAAGATGACATCGATTTATGGGCGATCCATCCCGGGGGCCGGGCCATTCTGGACAAATCAGAAAACATCCTCAGTCTACCCGCAGATTCACTGAATGCATCACGAACCGTCTTATCGAAATACGGTAATATGAGCAGTGCCACCATTCTTTTTGTGTTAAAAGAGTTGCTGAAAAATCCTATGGAAAAAGAAAAAGGACAAACACTTGCCATGGCTTTCGGGCCGGGGTTGACACTGGAAGCGGCTTTACTGAACAGAATGGAGAATTGAGTATTGATTGATGTGGATCTTGGATTGCATTAGGACATAAAAAAGGGCATAAGAAAGATGCTTGCGCCATCATATAAACGGTAAAAATCAGGGCCTAATCAGACGTTTGCGCCATCACATAAAGAAGAAAATAGCCACTAAAGTGCGGCGAGAAACCAGTGTACATACCATACAATTCCTACTCCCACCTGCTTTTTCATTCCGGGGGATCGGGGATGTTGCTCTGAGCATTTATACCTTTTCACTTTCAATCCTAATAAAAATCGTTCAACTCTGCCAGGTTGCGGAAAAGCACCGCTACTCTGGCAGGTTTCACTTATCATCCTCTTGCGGCGGGACTTTCGCTACCGCTCCAGCTTTTCGCTTCGCGGGAATCGCTAACGCTCTGAGCACTTTTCACTTTTCACTTTTCACTTTTCACATAAATAGTGCCTTTTTTTCTCTCAAAACGGAATAATAACCTGGTAGAATGGATGGAGCGGCC
>RECI01000014.1 GCA_007694095.1 Balneolaceae bacterium
CTGTTCCATTTGATGAAGGATTAAAAATTGGTGTAATGGTTGAGGTGCCGAGTGTTGCACTAACGGCCGGGAGAATTGCTAAACATTCTGATTTTTTCAGTTTAGGAACAAATGACCTTACTCAGTATACACTTGCTGTAGACCGGGGAAATGAAAAAATTTCCTATCTGTTCGATAGTTTTCATCCGGCAATCTGGAAATTAATAAAAATGACAAAAGATGCTGCCGACAGATATGGAATACCTGTTTCTGTTTGTGGTGAGATGGCCTCGAAACCTGAAGCTGCCGCGTGTTTTATAGGTATGGGCATTACCGATTTAAGTATGAATGCACCATCAATACCTGCAGTTAAATCAGTACTTTGCAGCCACACAAAAAACGAGATGGAAAAGCTTTCTTCAGATGTTCTGCAAGCTGAAACACTTAAAGAAATTCATGAATTACTGCAGCCCTGGAGAACGATATGAAACAGTTATTTACTTTTTAACTTAAAAAAAACGATGTTCTTAAGTCAAAGCGGAAAAAATTGCTTGAAAGCTTAAAAGGAAAACGCTACCAAGTAAAAAATAAATAGGTAATATCGGCCAGTTCATCTAATTTAGTTAAGCCAATAAACTATTGCAATCTTACAAAGTAGTATCATTTCATTTATTATCATAAATAATTTAGGTAACTTAACACTTGAATAAGAAATAAAAATTGATAAATTAGCTTATTATGTTAATTAAAGAATTCACACCAAAAAGAACAGTTTGTAAAGTAACATTTTCCATTCCGGCTGAATGGGCAGATAAAGATGTCCAACTGGTTGGTGATTTTAATGACTGGGACGAAGATTCTGATACGCTCACAAAACGTGGTGACAAGTGGGAAATAACATTAAGGCTGAGTCCGGAAACCACTTACCGCTTCAAGTACCTGATAGATGGTGAGAAATGGGAAAACGATGATGCTGCCGATGAATATGTGCCCAATATTTTTGGAACACAAGACAGTGTTGTTATAACCGGAAAATAATGGAATGACAAGGCCTTTTGATGTAAATCTCTTTAAAGACCTGTTGAGAACGACCTGGGTTGGCAGTGAGTTTATTTACATTGATAAGGTCGATTCCACCAATTCTTACTTAAAAACCATTCCGTCGGCCGAGTTTCGTCATGGGACTATTGTACTCACTGACCATCAAAAAAAGGGGAGAGGTCAGTATGAAAAAACTTGGGAGGCTGCTCCATGCCGGAATCTGACCTTTACATTTGGTTTCCGCCCACCAACGGGAGACAGATTGTCGTTGCTTACATTAGCTACAGCCACGGCCATTAGTAATGTATTACAGGGTTATACCAGCGAAAAAATTCAAATTAAGTGGCCAAATGACCTGCTTGTCGGGGACAGAAAAATCGGCGGCATTTTAACTGAATGTGTATTTAATGGGCCAAAACCCGATCGTGTAATAATTGGCGCCGGAATAAATGTTTTTCAGCGAGATTTCAGCACTAATTTAAGAATTAAAGCAATATCACTCTGCGATATAACGAAACTACGGTTATCAAGAGAAATTCTATTAAGCCAGATTTTGTCAGAAGTGGAACAATTTTACCATCGCTGGCATAAGTTTGAGATTGACTTACAGAGAGAAATTAATCAAAAATTGATCGGATATGGCCAGTGGGTAAATATCACCATTTATGATAAATTGCAGGATCATAAATTTAAATTTATTGGAATTAGTGATAAAGGTGAGTTATTAATGTTGAATGAGCAGCTGGATGTCAATAAATTCAGTTATGAGCAAATTCGAATTATCCCCGGTAGTAAAATCATTTCAAAAGGAAATACAAATATACCTGCCTGAAGGTGCTAAAAAAATGGTGGCGGGTATCAGTGGCGGGCCAGACTCAATGTGCCTGCTCTATATACTACACAGGCTAAACTACCCTACGCTGGCAGTTCACTGTAATTATGGTTTAAGGGGAGACGCATCAAATCAGGATCAGAAACTTGTCGAAGAAATGTGTTCCCTTTGGAGTATGGATTGTGTCTCTGTACGCTTTGATTACAACGATTTTGGCAGTCAAAATTTTCAGGCATGGGCACGTGACCGGCGTTACGAGGTATTCAATGAACTTTTGCTTGAAAATAGATATGATCTCATAGTAACTGCACATCACAGGGATGATCAAATTGAAACCATTCTGCAAAAAATTATGAGGGGTGCAGGAATTACTGCATGGAAGGGAATGGATGTGTTTGACGGTAATCTTTTCAGGCCTTTACTGACCGTTAAGAAAAGTGAAATAATGCAATTTCTTCATGATTTTAATGTGCCGTACCGAATCGATAGTTCAAATGAAGAATCTACCTATGCCAGGAATTTCATTCGCAATAATTGGTTTCCCGATTTGAATAAACTTTTTCCAGGCTGGAAAAATAATTTACTTGAAATTCCAAGGCGTGCAGAAGAATTCGAAAAATTGTCTGGATACGTTACAGACCAGGTAATAACAAAATCGGGGGCTATTAAAAGGGATGATTTTTTGATGCTTGATGAAATCCTTCAACCTGTTATTCTTCATTCAATTCTGAAAAAGAAATTTCCGGAGATTCCTGTAAGCAAGGGATTTCTTAAAAGTTTATCCGGTATTAAATCCATGCAAACTGGTTCATCAGTCTCTATTACAGAAGAATTTTCAATCTTCAGAGACAGGAACGTTTTTGTTATTAAAAATGAGAGTCCTGCAGTTACACACTCATTATCCATTACAAAGAAAGATGTAATTGAGGAGAAAGGTATTGCGGGATATGGTTTTAAAGTTGAAGAATTACCGGAAATGTTCAATGCTGATCTCTTGACTATAGATATGAGTAAAATCGAATTTCCCTTAAAGCTTAGAACGTGGAAGGATGGTGATTTTATGAAGCCACTCGGGATGAAGGGTACACAGCTCATTTCCGATCATCTTACCAACCGAA
>RECI01000013.1 GCA_007694095.1 Balneolaceae bacterium
GATTCGATAAGAAAAGAGATTGAAAAACTCGGTTACCCGGTTATTGTAAAGCCTGTTCACCTTGGAAGCAGCATCGGTGTTGAGATTGTAAAAACAGAAGGTGATTTGATCCGGTCGGTTGAAACTGCCTTCCGGTACGATAACCATATCCTGGTTGAAGAGGTCATTTCTCCGCTGATGGAGATCAACTGCTCGGTAATGGGTTCATCACTTCAATCAAAAACAAGTGTCTGTGAACGGCCATTAGGGAAAGAAGAACTCCTCTCATTCCGGGATAAATATATGTCTGACGAATCCGGTAAAGGGATGGCATCCGCCGACCGTATCATTCCTGCCGATATCTCAGAAGAGCTGTCTTCTTCAATACAGGAACTATCAAAAAAAATATTCAGGATATTGTTATGCAGCGGTCTTGCAAGGCTCGATTTCCTGGTGAATGCCAAAACAGAAGAGTTCTATTTTAATGAAATCAACACCATTCCCGGCTCATTTTCGTTTTATCTCTGGAAAGAGACCGGCTTATCGTTTTCCGGGCTTTTAACCGGGCTCATTGACCTGGCAATTGAAGAACACCGGAATAAAAAACGGAGGATACAAAGCTACGAAACAAACTTATTGAGCCAAAAAGCTGTTACGGGTTTAAAAGGCACTAAATACATGAAAAAATGACCACCACTATTAGATATCCAATTTTTTTGATCATCCTGTTTGCATTGATTATGAAGGCATGTGGCTCCACACAGGACACAGTTATTGTGGTACGGGATGCACCACAGGTTGAAACAACCGAGAGAGATACTATTCCAGAAACCGAAGCTGAAGAATTCATGCAGCTGAACATCGGCCTGATTGATCCGGTTACGAATCTCGATCCGTTATATGCACATAATCTTAGTACTAAACGGGTACTGTCACTTATTTACCAGGGTTTGGTAACACTCGATAGAAATGGTGAACCGGTACCGGCCATTGCCAGGGAAATCAATATCTCTGATGACGGGCGTGAATATACATTTACCATCAACCGGGATTTCATCTATCACGACAGTCCTGTGTTTCCTGCAGGTATCGGGCGCAGAGTGCATGCCGCTGATGTGCAATGGGCCTTCATGAGAGCTGCGCAGCGCGACTTCCCGGAAGACGCGTCAAACCTGATCATGGGCATTCGTGGATTTGAGAATTACTTCCTTGAACAGCGAACTGTATTTGATCCCGATCTGCGGGTTTTAGAGGGAGTAACAGGGATTATCGTTGTAAATGCGGAAACGCTTGTGATTGAGCTTATGGAGGAAGACCCTGAATTTTTAAGAAAACTTGCCTCGCCATTGCTATTCATCTATCCGAGAGAAGCCATTTTGAATAGTGAGCAGGGAATAAAAACCCGGCCGGTTGGCACCGGGCACTACCGCCTGAACCGGATAGAAAATAATGGAAATATTATCCTTTCACGGGTTGACAGGCAACAAAATATGCAAACGGCAAACCGTCCGCGCATCAATCGCATCGATATGATTAGACCGGAAAATGAAACGTCCCTTTTCCAGAGGTTTGCCGCCGGAGATATTGATTTGATCCCCGAAATCGGGCCGGAGATTATGCAACAGGTAACGGATGCTAATTTCAATGTTCAGGCGGCATACAGGGATTTGTACAACATTACACCCCACAACAGTGCGCGCTCTGTAACCTTTTTTGTGAATGAGAGTGCTGCAATAAATCACGACTGGCTGAAGAACAGGATTGCACTTCTTACATCGGAAGATATTCCTATCCAGGGAGACATTATTCTGAACAATGATCACCTTGAATTATATGAAGAGTCTGTGCCCGAAGAGAATTATTACCTGATGTATACGGATGATTATATTGCCCGTACTGCTTATGGGGTACTAAATAGTCTTATATTTCAACCAGAATCAACACTTGTTTTCTTTGATATCCGTGTCCCAACCCGCACCACTTCGTTATACACAAAATCTGATAACTCGGTTACCCGGGAATGGACTAAAACTGATAACGGATACTGGTTGCGCATCGATCAAAAAATCGTGAGCTTGTACAAACGCCATGTTACAGGAATTGAGCCTTCGGCGGCACCCTGGCTTCTTCATATTGAGAATGTCAGGGTTCAAAACAGGGACTAACTGACTGCCCGATGAAATTATGTGTTATCGCCAATCCCAAAAAGTACTCGATCAGGGAACCGCTTGAGAGTATTATTGCATGGTGCAAAACATCAGGGTCTTCATTATATGTTGCGAGGGAACTCAGCAGTCATTTTACAGGTGTATTCCATGATAAAAATATCACCTTTGTTTCAGAATCTGAATCAGAAGCTATCAAAGAAGCGGAAGTGGTGGTTGCCGTAGGTGGTGATGGAACGATGCTTCATACGGCACATCTTCTTAGAAATCAATCTCTTCCTGTTCTTGGAATAAATACCGGAAAACTGGGATTTATGGCCAATATTCAGCCTTCTCAAATTGATGATGCCTTAAATTCTGTGCTGAACAGGGATTACAAAATTGATAAACGTCTTATGTTGCAAGCATCTTCATTTGATGGCAGCCGATACGTTGCACTCAACGAATTTCTATTCTCAAAAAAAGACGCTTCTTCACTGATTACCCTTGATGTAGAATATGATGGCAACCTTATAAACAGTTATTGGGCGGATGGGCTCATCATTTCATCGCCAACCGGATCAACAGCATATAACCTTTCAGCGGGAGGCCCGATCATCATGCCCGGAACTCCGGTAATGACAGTAACCCCCATCAATCCGCACACATTAACAACACGCCCACTGGTTCTCCCTTCAAACCTTAAACTCAGGATTAAATCAGCAAACCCGTATGAGCAAATCCTGTTTTCCTATGATGGAATCATGCTGCCATACAGCAACAAACTGGATGTTGAAATAATGCAAAGCGAGTATTCAGTTTCCCTGATCCAGCTTCCGGG
>RECI01000242.1 GCA_007694095.1 Balneolaceae bacterium
GGTGCGTCCGGATCTTCATACTTACCAGATAACACCTGGATCCCGTGCCTGAAATGACGATAGGGTATGAACCGGCTGTAGAAAAGAAAAAAGATGCCCCCGCCAACAAGAAGAACAAGCAGAGGTGTTCCCCAGGCATAATTCGCGAATGCTACAAGAGTTTGTTCAATAAATTCCAGGGACAGCCTCGTTTTTTGTTACAAGTTTTTTTACAGCGGGCGGCGCCGGTTGAATAACTGTAGTCCGGATTAACCCCATTAGAATATCTGAATGAGTGGCAGTTTAATCAAATATTATTGTGTATTCCGCCCGCTGTAATTCTGAAATTGCCTATATGATCATTTTTTGGACTTCATCCATCCGGGCATAGTTGATAAAATCGATCATTGGCGGCTCAATATTGCTGTTTCTCAGAAAAATTGCAATTTGTGCCCTGTGATGTTGCCCGTGAATAATAAGGTGGTTGCAGATTTGCCAGATTGAATTCCTGTACTCCATACCTTTAGAATTGTTGTATTCAATGATGGCATCCAGGTTCACATCATGATCTCCAACAAGATCAATCCACATTTGAGCAGCTTTTTTGGCTTTGGGTTTTAAATCCTGAACGTCATATTCTGTCCAGATATCAAGGCCGGCATCAGCGGAATATTCAACTACCCTGCTGTACCAGATTTTTTGGGCATTGATAATGTGAGACTGAAATGCCACACACGCGCTCTGCTCTTTAAATGGTGCATGCTCCATAAATATATCTGCCAGCCGGCGTGAGCACCAAAAATCGAACTGGAAGAGTTGCTGAAGTTTTTGTCGTTCGTCTATATACATAATGTTTAAATATTTAGTCCATAATAACGTGAAATTCCACTTAATATAAATTGCACACTGATGGCCAATGCGATAAAGCCCATCAGGCGTGTCATAACATTCAGGCCTGTTGGCCCAATGTATCTTGCTGATATCGGTGCAAGACGCAACAATCCGTACGTAATGCAAGCTACAAGAAGCACGGAAACCCCATTTATCAAATAATCGGTAACCCCTTCAGCCTGTGTTGCAAATCCAATTACCACGGCAATACTCCCCGGGCCTGACAATAACGGTAGTGCAAGCGGACTGAATGAAATATCCTCTTTTTCTTTGGCTGCGGCTTCATCCTCATCAGTTAGTTTTCTGCCTCCTGTTTCAGGGTTCAACATGGAATATGCGGCTCTCATGATAATTAATCCACCCGCAATTCGAATTCCTGCCAAAGAAATTCCAAAAAAGCTCAAAATAAATGTCCCGATCAGCAAAAATGTGATCAAAACACCCATCATGTAAAAACTTGCCTTTTTTGCTGTCTGAATTCTCTCCCTCTCACTGAACCGCTCGGTAAGTGAAAGGAATATTGGCATGGCTGCCAGCGGATTCACCACTGAAAACAGGGATGTGAAACTTGCAAATAATAAGCCTGCCATTCCCAACACTATAACTGAGTGCTCGGGAACGGCTTCGGATATCAACTCAATCATACCCTTAAGATAGAGAGGTTTTTTACAATAGTGAATGATGAAATTATCCAGAACACAGACGGTAATTAATTTGTAATTTTTAAATGCACTTTCAAAAAAACAGGATTTATATGGATACAAACAGCATACTGAACGATGTAACAAGCCTTATTGCAGGTAAGGGAACCAGGAATGACAAATTACAGGCCATATGTGAGCTTTTAGATGAGCGCGTGGATGTATTTAACTGGACCGGTTTTTACCTGGTTGCCCCTGATGAAGAGAGAATGCTGGAACTCGGGCCATACGTGGGCGAGGCAACCGATCATACACGGATACCCTTTGGAACCGGTATTTGCGGACAGGCTGCCGAAACCCTCGATACTTTTGTAGTTCAGGATGTCAGCAAAGCGAACAATTATTTGGCATGCAGTGTGGATGTAAAATCGGAAATTGTAGTTCCCATCATGAAGGGTGATACCTTTTTGGGTGAACTTGATATCGATTCCCATACCCTCAATGCAATTACCCCGGAATTAAAACATTTATGCGAGGAAATCTGCAGAAGGCTCTCGGTAATTTTTTAACTCATAAAAGCAAAACTGCTTTGAATATCGAATATTGAACACCGAACGCCGAATATCGAAGAGGTGCCAATCCCCGGATTGAGAGCGAGGCAAACTGTTAATGAGAATCCCTTTTCACTACGCTGCCTGATTTACCCCTTAGAAAATCGAGATCAGCACCGAGGTGTGCCTGTTGTACATGTTCCTGGTAAAGCTTCCAGTAACCCCGGTTCATGTGCATGGGTAATGGCTCCCAGGTTTTTTTCCTCTCGGCCAGTTCTTCATCAGGCACATGCAGAATCAGTCTCCGGTTGGGGACATCCAGTTCAATGATATCGCCGTTTTGGACCAGTGCAAGTGTTCCGCCATCCGCAGATTCAGGCGAAACGTGGAGTACAGCAGTTCCGAACGCAGTGCCGCTCATCCGGCCATCTGAAATCCTGACCATATCCGAAATCCCCTGCTCCAGAATTTTTTTAGGTAACCCCATGTTGCCAACTTCCGGCATCCCGGGATAACCTTTTGGACCTACATTCTTGAGTACCAGGATATCATCAGCATTCACGTCAAGAGCCGGATCATTGATTCTTTCTTTGTAATCTTCGATATCTTCAAAAACAACCGCGCGCCCTTTATGGGTAAGCAGGCCCGGAGAGGCAGCAGACGGTTTCATCACCGCGCCATATTCTGCAAGGTTCCCCTTTACAATCGCAAGGCCGATTTCTTCTTTAAATGGTTTGTTGAAGGTGGATATCACATCCCGGTTAAAGCATGGTGCATCATTGTATAACTCTTTAAGAGAACTTCCGGCTGCTGTTAACACATCAGTGTGAAGAACCGGCAGGAGTTCTTTTATGACTGCCGGCAAACCCCCGGCATAATAGAAGTCTTCCATAAAATGCTCGCCTGATGGCTGGAGGTTAACCAGCAGCGGAATATCCCGCGAAATTTCGTCAAAATCGTCCAGATCCAGGTCTATCCCGATACGCCCGGCAATTGCGAGGAGATGTACTACAAAGTTGGTAGACCCACCGATCGCTGTGTTGATTTTGATGGCATTTTCAAATGCTTTTCGGTTTAAAATATCTGAAAGCATCAGCCCTTCGTTTACCATTTCAACGATGCGCATACCCGAATGATGGGCAATCAGCTTCCGGCGCATATCAGGAGCAGGGATAGCCGCATTCCCGGCAAGCGACAAACCAAGTGATTCCACCATACACGCCATGGTGCTTGCCGTTCCCATTACAGCGCAGTGTCCGTCGCTCCGGCACATGGCCCCCTCAGCTTCTTCCATCTCTTCGAAGGTCATCTCACCGGTTTTTACCTTATCCGCGAATCGCCAGCCATCGCTGGTACTGATGCTTGCACCCCTGAATTTACCTGTAAGCATGGGTCCGCCTGAAACCACGATCGTTGGAAGATCTACACTGCATGCTCCCATCACAAGACTGGGAGTGGTTTTGTCGCAGCCGCACAGAAGTACCACGCCATCGATAGGGTTGGCACGGATCGACTCTTCCACATCCATGCTGGCAAGATTGCGGTAAAGCATGGCTGTAGGTTTCATCAGCGTTTCACCGAGTGACATTGCCGGGAACTCAACCGGAAAACCGCCCGCCTCAATCACTCCATCCCGTACCGATTGCGCCAAATTTCTGAAGTGGGAATTACAGGGTGTGAGCTCCGACCACGTATTGCAAATTCCAATCACCGGTTTTTCTTTAAAGTAATGGTTCGGGATACCTGATTTTTTCATCCACGCCCTGTAGATCAGGCCATCTTTCCCTTTTTTTCCAAACCATTCTGCGCTGCGAAGATTTTTCCCTTTTTCTTTCATGAGTCACTAAGTTTAAAATGTTTTTCGGCTTTTTTGCTAAAACCTGTTTCCAATACAGATTTGCCCGATATATTTGTTTTACTGAAAAGAATTCCTGACAATTAAATAATTGGTTCAATCACAAATTTAATGGATAAAAAAGTACTCAGAGTAAAAGCTGGTGCTGTTTCAGTCCCGACCCCTCTATGAGTAAACTAAATATTCAAAACTTAAAACTCCACTTTACAAAATCCCAATATCATACGAATCCAAAAAATAAAGGTAGAATCTGAACAATTGGTTCTCTAATATAGTGAAAGTGCAATGGGATTTCTTCAGAATATGACACTGTCTAAAATCTCTGAAACCGGAATTTTCTGTTCAAAAAATTTCATTTTCATTGATTTACTTACACTGTCACAAAAATCTACCCGCATGAAAAATTACAGATTACAAACATCAGTATTGGATAAATACCTGATCTTCCCATTCCTTTGGCTGGCTTGCGGCATCTTGTTATTTTCGCCCCTTCATGCCAGACAACTATCTGTTGAGCAATTAAGAACCGAATACAGAATTAATCCTGTTGGAATTGATGAAGTGAAACCGCGTCTGTCATGGATCATACAAAGTAACCTGAATAACACAGAACAGGTTGCCTACCAGCTTCAGGTTGTGAAATCGGAACCGGTCTTTGATTCTGCAGAATACCTGGTTTGGGACACAGGAAAGATTGAATCAAACCGGTCTGTTCAGAAAATATATGAGGGACCTGAACCCGATTCACGAACCCGGTATTTCTGGAGGGTACGGGTTTGGGATAATCACAACAGAACATCGGATTGGAGCAATACAGCTTTTTGGGAAATGGGTTTGATGAATCCGGAAAACTGGCGGGCTGTATGGATTGAGCCCGACCTGAATGAGGATATATCTCGCTCATCTCCGGCTCCCATGCTAAGAAGAGAGTTCCAGGCACAAGGAAATGTTGAAAGGGCGATGGTTTATGTAACCGCCCATGGGGTTTACGAAATGGAGATTAATGGAGAACGGGTTGGCGATCACATCCTCAGCCCGGGCTGGACCAGCTATCATAACCGGCTGCAATATCAGACTTTTGATGTTACCGACTTGCTTAACACTGGCGAAAATGCTGTTGGCGTAATGCTTGGCGACGGCTGGTACAGGGGATATATCGGGTGGAGTGATCAGCGTAATTATTACGGAAACACACTGGGATTGTTGATGCAGATGGAGATTACCTACAGCAGCGGGGATACGGAAATAATCACTACAGACGAAAACTGGAGAGCCTCAACCGGACCGATTCTTAAATCCGATATTTATAACGGTGAACATTATGATGCGAGGCTGGAAATGGACGGATGGTCACGACCCGGATTTGATGACAACGGCTGGGCCGGAATTAGAATCGCAGATCACACTAAATCCGGGCTGATTGGACAACAGGCGCCACCCGTACGGAAAATACAGGAACTGAAACCCCGAAAAATCTTTGTAACCCCGGAGGGCGACACCGTCGCGGATATGGGACAAAATATGATCGGCTGGATACGGTTGCATGTGGAAGGGGCTGCCGGTACGGCAATTACACTCAGGCATGCCGAAGTGCTCGACAGGGATGGAAACTTCTATACGGAAAACCTGAGAGCGGCCGATCAGACAAATACATACATCCTGAAAGGGGAAGGTATTGAAATCTGGGAACCACGATTTTCTTTCCAGGGTTTTCGTTACGTGGCTGTAGACGGGTATCCCGGCGAGCTTACAACCGAGGATTTAACCGGTGTTGTTTTGCATTCCGACATTGAACCGACAGGGCATTTTCAGAGTTCAAATCCATGGATCAACCGGCTGCAGCATAATATCATCTGGGGGCAAAAAGGAAACTTCCTTGATGTCCCAACCGACTGCCCTCAGCGGGATGAACGAATGGGCTGGACGGGCGACATACAGGTATTTGCAGGAACAGCCAACCTTTACATGAATACCGCATCCTTCTTAACCAAATGGCTTGAAGATCTTGCAGCCGACCAGTTCGAGGATGGAAGGATACCACATGTGGTACCAAATGTTCTTGGTGGCAACGCAGGAGGTTCATCAGGCTGGGCAGATGCCGGTTTAATTGTACCTTGGTCATTATATCAGTCATTTGGTGATATACGCATACTTAAGCGTCAATATGAAAGTATGAAAGCATGGGTCACGTATATGGAGCAACGCGCTGCCCGTAATGAAAACACCTATTTATGGGAAGGTGATTTCACTTTTGGCGACTGGCTCTCTTTTAATACCACAAGGTCAGATTATCCCGGTGCATTTACAGATAAAGACCTGATCAACACCGCTTTTTTTGCACACTCTTCACACCTGCTGAGTAAAGCCGCCGGTTTGCTTGGTAAAAATGATGACCAGGCCTATTACGCTGATTTGTATGAAAAAATCAGGAAAGCTTTCCAGGACGAATATGTAACCCCGGGGGGACGGGTTATGTCGAACACACAAACGGCATACCTGCTGGCGCTCAGGTTCGGCCTTCTTACAGATGATCAGATACCGGCTGCTGTGAACCATCTTGTTGGAGCTATAAATCTGCATGGCCATCTGACCACAGGATTTCTTGGAACACCATACCTGAACCCAATACTTAGTGAATTCGGCCAGTATGACCTCGCCTACCTCCTTTTACTACGAAAAGACTATCCATCCTGGCTCTACCCGGTAACCATGGGTGCCACCACGATCTGGGAACGCTGGGATGGCATCCGCCCTGATGGCACATTCCAGGATGAAGGGATGAATTCATTTAACCATTATGCATATGGCGCTATTGGGGAATGGCTGTTCAGTGATATAGCGGGAATCAGAATTGCTGAACCGGGTTACAGCAGATTTCAGGTAATACCGGTACCCGGAGGAGATCTTAATCATGCAAGAGCAATACTTCATTCACCTTTTGGCGAAATCAAATCATCCTGGGATATCGAAGAGGATAGATTCACGCTTGAAATTGAAGTGCCTGTAAACACAGTAGCAGAAGTACACCTTCCTTACGCTGACCGGGCAAATGTAAGAGTTAATGGCAGGATACTATCCGGTACCGAAGAAATCAGGCGTTCAGAACAGGTTGGTTCAGATGTATTGATTGAGGTGGGATCTGGCCGTTATGTGTTCCGGTACCATTCCGAAACACTTGCAGAAGTTTACCGGAATGGAATAACGGAGGCAGAAGAAATAGAAAAAGAAACGATTCAGGCTGACGATGATCTGGCCCTGCTCTTAACAAAAAAGCCTGTCAGAGAATTATTCAGTGAGTATTTTCCTGCGTTAGCTCAATCTCCATGGCTGAGCCAGGTAATGGGATTTCCGCTTGATGTGGCATTAAGCAGTTTGCCTGCAGAATTCGAAATCAGCAGATCGGAATACCAGGAGTTTATGAATGAATTAGAGAAGTTGCTGTCTGAATAGAAAACAATACCCATTTCTACATATTTTCCGGAAATGGTGACTTGTATTTTTGATGTGTAAATAAATATCATGCTAACAAACAATCCGATGAATATGAAACTGAATAGAAGAGAATTTATCAAAAAAACGGGAATTACCGCTGCCGGTACCGGCCTGTTTTCAATTATACCCTCATCTGTCTGGAGCAAAAAACCAGCCCCGAGCGATCAAATCAATGTTGCACTCATTGGCTGCCGGAATCACGGTTTCTGGATACTGAGAAATCATCTAAACAACGATGATGTGAATTGCGTCGCTATGTGTGATGTTGATCAGAATGTACTTAACGAACGGGCTGCAGCCGTTAAGGAGTCGTATGGTCAGGAGCCAAAACTTTATATGGATTTCAGAAAAATGCTTGAACAGGACGATATTGATGCTGTCATCATCGGCACGCCCGATCACTGGCACTGCCTCAATTTTGTGTATGCCTGCCAGGCCGGAAAAGATATTTTTGTTGAGAAGCCTCTCGCCAATACGATTGGGGAATCGGCCATTATGGTGAAAGCGGCAAAACGCTATGGGCGCGTGGTGCAGGTAGGGCAGCAGCAGCGCAGCAACAGGGCATTTTTAGAATCAGTGGACCTGATACAATCCGGTGCTATCGGCAAACTCCGAAAAGTGAATATCTGGGCTAATTTCAATTACGGACTTGGTGCTGCCCCGGCCGAAGACGGTCCCGTACCCGACGGTGTGGATTATGATATGTGGCTTGGCCCCGCACCTGAGCGCCCATTTAACAACGCACGGTTTCATGGTTCCTGGCGACATTTCTGGGATTACGGTGGCGGGCTTTTTTCCGACTGGGGCGTGCATCTCATTGATATTGCCCTTTGGCCGGATAATATCATCACCGGCCCCAAAACTGTAATGACCTATGCCGGAAACAAATCCTCCCAAACCCGGATGCGCGACACGTTCGATACGATGAACGCTATCTATCCGACACAAAACTACGTGATTCATTACGATATGAATGCAGGTGTAGAGAAAGGCCCCTGGGGCAAAATGTATGGCCTGGCGCTGATAGGCGATAACGGTACCATCGTTGTGAATCGTAACGGGTATGATCTATATCCGGAACACGATCAGGCTGCTGGTGCTTACAAAACTGAAGCAAAAACACTCAGCGGTACAAGTGAAGCTCACGGCCCGCATGTACGAAATTTCCTGGATTGCATCAAAACCAGGGAAACACCGGTTTGTACACCTGAAATGGGATATGCAGCAGCTGTCCATACACACATAGCCAATATTGCAGGACGGATAGGCGCACCACTTCTTGAGTGGGATGATGAAGGAATGCAATTTACCAACAACGAAGAAGCCAATCGCCTGGTTACTCCTGAGTACAGGGCACCATGGGCTCTTCCACAAATCTGAACAGGAACTTAATTTTATTCAATTCGCATGAATAATATTACTTTAAAAACTTTGATTTTAACTGGTAATCATAATGTTGTATAAAAACAAATATACCATCATTGTTTTGCTGATTTTTTTCTGCATACCGGCTTGTTTAGCAGGCCAGTCACTCCGACTCAGTGAAAACAAACGTTTCCTCGTTGAATCAGACGGTGAACCATTTTTCTGGCTTGGAGATACAGCCTGGGAACTATTCCACCGGCTAGACCGGGAAATGGCTCGATATTATCTACAAAACCGGGCCGATCTCGGCTTTACTGTTATCCAGGCTGTGGTACTTGCAGAAGAAAACGGACTGAACGACCCGAATCCGTATGGGGAGGTACCGTTATTTCATCACGATCCTGCTCAACCCAATGAGGCTTATTTTGAACATGTAGATTACATTATCACCCTCGCTTATGAGCTTGGCATGTACGTGGCCGTTTTACCTACATGGGGTGATAAATGGAACCTTAAATGGGGACAGGGTCCGGAAATGTTCACACCTGAGAATGCAAGGATATTCGGGGAGTTTCTTGGGAATAGATACAGGGATTATCCAAATATTATCTGGGTTGTGGGTGGAGACCGCCCTATCGAAGAACCGGTTCACCGGGAGATAGTTATTGCAATGGCAGAGGGACTGCGAAATGGAGATGGAGGCACCCATCTCATCTCATTTCATCCGATGGGTGGTGAGGGGTCGGCAGAATATTTCCACAATGAAGAATGGCTCGATTTCAATATGCGGCAAACCGGTCACACCAAAGCATTTACCGACCGTTACGAGGTAGTTCGTTCAGATTACAAACGGGAGCCAATTAAACCGGTAATAGACTCAGAACCTATCTACGAAGACCACCCCATTGATTTCAGGCGTGAGGAACGCGGGCATTCCATATCCGCTGATGTGCGAAGGCCGCTTTACTGGAACCTTTTTGGCGGCGGATTCGGACATACCTATGGACATCATTCAGTATGGCAGATGTGGGAACCGGGACGCCGTGCGGTTAATCATCCCTTGATGCCATGGTATGAGGCAATCTATCAGCCGGGTGCTGCCCAGATGCAGTATGGACGCAGGTTGATGGAGTCGCGACCCTTCCTTACAAGAATACCGGATGATACAATCCTGGTGCCACACCCGGTTGCATCTTCTGTCGTACCCGGTGCCGGCGAGTATCGTTACACGGCAACAAGAGATACGGATGGCACATACGCCATGGTCTATGTACCGGTAGGCCGTGATTTTGAAATCAGAATGGATATGATCACCGGTTCTGAAATAATCGCCTGGTGGTATAACCCCCGGAATGGTGAAACGGAACGAATCGGTACATTTCCAAATACCGGCACTCAACGATTTACGCCTCCCGCACCCGGAGAAAACCTTGACTGGATCCTGGTACTGGATGATGCCTCAGCCAACTATCCGCCACCAGGCGAAGTATATAATCCTTAATCCGTTACTTCGAATCAAAAACCCGTTTATCCCGTTCAAATAAACCAAAAAATCAGAACAATGAAATATTTAAACATTACTTTGATCATCAGTTTGATTGTATTCATTTCATGCAATAAAAATGAGGAGAGCGAAAATGCCGCTCAGCCTCAGGCTGCTGAATTACAGGCATGGCTGCAGCTTACCGACATGCCTACTCCACGCTCTGAGATTGACGGTGTTATTTACGAAGGTGTAATTTATGTTGCCGGCGGATTTTTTAACGGCAATGAAACATCAGGCGCCTTTGAAGCTTATCACATTGAAGAAGGCCGCTGGGAAGTACTGCCGGATATGCCTCAACCGGCACACCATCCCGCAGTTGCTGCGGCTGACGGACATGTCTATGCAAGCGGCGGCTGGTATCAATTTGGCGAAAATCAGCAGAATGTATCCGCTTTCTGGGCTTATAACATCGAATCTGGAGAATGGCTGCAAAAGGCAGATATGCCTTATACAAGAGGCGCACACAGGAAAGTACACTATGGCGGCGCCATATATGTCATAACCGGAGCCGGCCCTGAGCCAGCCGATATACTGAGATATGATATTGATAACGACAGCTGGGATATTTTGGAAGCAAAACTGGAGCGTACACGTGACCATGTCGCCATCACACTGGCAGGTGATCATCTCTTTATCATATCCGGAAGGGGTGCAGGTACCGAACAACCCAGGGTAGATCTTTTTAATATGGCCACGTATGAATTCCAAATACTGCCGGATATCCCCACTCCGCGCGGAGGCCATACCGCCGAATATGCAAATGGCAGGGTTTATGTTGTTGGCGGCGAAGTGGGTGGCGACAACCCTTACGCGTTAGACAGTGTCGAAGTATATGACATTGAACAGGGTCAGTGGCTAAACGGCCCAAACCTGCCATATACCGTCCACGGCCATGCAAGCGCGCAGTATGAAGGGAAAATTTTCACCATCGGTGGAGCAACCGGCGCCTTCTTCGCTACTTTTGAGACACTTACCGGGAATAATTATGCACTTTCCACAGTTACCGAATAGATGATAATTGAATAGATCCACTGAATAAATAATACCGGTTAGTGGTCTTTAATACACAACCTGTAAACGAGCAATTAGCACCTTTTCTGGTTTCATGTTGAAAGCACTTATGGACGATTCAAAATCAGTTTGCTCATAGCTAACAGAAAAACGTGAACCTTCGGTTGGATACCAGTTTAACCCTATTGCCCATGCCTTTATCTGCTCAGCAAAACGGTTTGGATCTGAGAATGTGGGAAAGGTTTTATTGTCAATGCTTAAAGCCCCATAACGTGTAGCTATTTCCAATGCACCAAATCCATTTCCTAACGGTTTATCTGGTACAACTGCTCCGAAGCTACTTTTTTCACCTGTTATAAGAAATGAAGATTGAATATTCCAGGCTGAATGCGTTAATTTTTCTGATTGATTGCCTGTGTTTACAGTATGAGATGATGCCACATACTCAAACATGATTCCCAGATTTGATAAGTGGATGGATGAATACTCGTCCAACAATATCTTTCGGATTTTGGTAGTCTGAATTGATGCTGGTTCCATCAAGTGTTCCATTCAGCAATCCAGCCTCTATGCGGAGAAACCCTTTTCCAAACCTGCCAGTTAGCAAGATTCCGGTATCTCTAAGTGGAACAAGATTCGTAGGCAATGCCAGTTCCGGCAGCATGAGATTAGTTGGTGATTGTGACCGTTCAAGCCCAATCGGTGGTTTAAACTTCCCTGCTCGTAATGTTAAAAAGGAAACGGGAGTAAAATCGATATAAGCATCCTGAAGGTCAGGATTTCCACCGCCAAAGTTGGGCATAATCCGAAATGAGAAATAATCATTAATGCTGCCTTGTACAGATATTCTCGCTCTGCGAATCAAATAGGTATTAACAGCGCTATCACGATCATCATTAATAAAGGCTCGGCCATCGATTTGAACATCACCCCGTATCTGTACGTTTTTCAGGTTTTGAGCAGGTAATGTTGTAATAGTAAAAAGAAGAAAAAATAATGCATTGAGTAAAACTAATTTGTAGATATAGTTCATTTTTTCATTTGATTGATAAAAGAACCTCCATGTTTTGGTCGGCTGGCTTTTTTATATTTTTAAGAATGCTTTCGCGTATGCGGTTAGCGAAGTAAAATTATTTTAGGATTGATATTTATTTTCTGAGTTCGAACCGGTACTTCTCACGGGTTTCAATCTGTACAATTCGGCTATCATGGATCACAATTTCAATGGAACCGAATTTTGTTTTCTTAATTGCCTCAATAAGCTTCTGAAGAAATTCTTTGTCCAATTCCACATCATTTTTTGAAAAGGAGGTTTGTAGGGCCATATTCATTTTTGTTTATCGTCAACAAAAATTTTTGCATTCTGAAGCGAAACAAAGGCTTTGGAATTTTTTTCAAGATCTGTCTGAATAAAGTCTTCATGTGATAGTTCGACCTGAACAACTCTCCCTTCGTCATCTGTTAATTCTAATCTCACTCTTGGGCCGGCTTTGTGAATATGCGTTACCGTTGCGGATACGTCGTTGCTGTTATTTGATTTGGCATGAACCGAGACATCGTGCGGCCGGACAAATAAGCGGGCAGCAGCATTATCTTTGTCAGCAATACTATCGTCTTCAACAACCAGCTTTCCGAAAACTCCTTTTCCTTTCTCCACACGGCCGTGAAACTGGTTTACCTGTCCAAGAAAATTCATTACGAATTCGGTTTCAGGCCGGTGAAATACATCGTCAGGAGTACCAATTTGCTCAATTTTTCCCTGGCTCATCACCACCACATAGTCGGCCACTTCGAGCGCTTCTTCCTGATCGTGTGTCACGAATACGCTGGTAACATTGATCTCCTCATGTAGTCTTCGCAGCCAACGGCGCAATTCAAGCCGAACCTGTGCATCCAGGGCGCCAAACGGTTCATCCAGCAATAATACGCCTGGTTCAACAGCAAGAGCACGGGCAAGGGCAACCCGTTGGCGCTGTCCACCAGATAGCTGATTCGGATATCTCCCGGATAAACCTTCCAGCTGAATCAGTGCGAGGAGTTCTTGTACCCTTTTTTTTATTTCCTTCTTTGAAGGCCTCGCAGACTTCGGTCTCACTTTTAATCCAAATGCGATATTTTCAAATACTGTCATATGACGGAATAATGCGTAGTGCTGAAACACAAATCCCACCTGCCGATCTGAAACTTTCCGGTCAACTATATCTTCGTCATGGAAATGAATTGTACCATTTCCGGTATCCGGCTGTTCGAGGCCGGCAATAATTCTGAGTAGTGTTGTTTTACCTGAACCGGAGGGGCCAAGCAGGGCCACCAGTTTATTGGTAGGAATTGTCAGGCTAACATCGTCCAGTGCTTTAAAATCACCAAATGATTTTGAAATGTGTTCAATTTTTATACTCATAATTTGTAAGTAACTAAAGTTCCGTTGTTGTCAGGTCACCTGATAGTTTTCGTTCAGCCACACTTTTAATGATGAGAGTAATCAGTGCCAAAAGAGCCAGCAGAGAGGCTATGGCAAAAGCAGCTGTAAAGTTGTATTCATTGTAAAGTATCTCCACATGCAGCGGCATAGTGTTTGTGTATCCGCGTATATGGCCTGATACAACCGAAACCGCACCAAATTCTCCCATTGCCCTGGCATTACAGAGAATCAACCCGTAAATCAATCCCCATTTAATATTTGGAAGGGTTACACGGAAAAAGGTCTGCCAACCACTTGCTCCCAGAACCCTGGCCGCCTGCTCCTCTTCCGTACCCTGTGCCTGCATCAACGGAATCAACTCACGGGCCACAAACGGAAATGTTACAAACAGAGTAGCAATCACAATTCCCGGAGTAGCAAAGATGATTTGAATGCCGTGCGACAAAAACCATGGTCCCAGCCATCCCCTTGTTCCAAAAATCAAAATAAAGATCAGGCCCGCAATAACAGGCGACACGGCAAACGGCAGGTCAATCAGTGTAATCAGAATACTTTTCCCTTTAAATTTAAATTTGGTGATGGCCCAGGCTGCACA
>RECI01000114.1 GCA_007694095.1 Balneolaceae bacterium
GAGATCAACACATTCGGGCCATATCAGCTTATCGATTATACCCTGCCCAAAACAGGAATCATGCGAGCGAAGCCGTATCCTGATAGAATCAGGGTGTTTGTTACCGAGCCGCCGTTTGATCCGGAATCTGATCTGCTTGGAATTCAGTACGCAATCGGCACCGATCAGAGGGGCGGTTCATATATCCGGCCATTCCCCGGCGGCAGTGAGGTTGATTTAAATTGGGATTACCAGAGATCACTTCAACTATATAACAGCAATAATTTGAGTTATCACCGGTATTTCGAAGTGACCCAACAGGAGATTGAAGAGTTAGAAATCAGAGATGAATTCTATATTTTCTACCGAAGTGTAAATACCCTGGGGATGACATCCAACATCGCCGCAACCGGCCCGCTTATTTTCGACACCACCCCGCCGCTCCCTGCAACGGTTGATTTGAGGTATAACACGTTTCATAACCATCAGCAAGGAGGCCAGCTCCAGAACCGGTTCCGGGTTACAGTCAGTAACATCACAGATCCGGAATCAGGAGTACTGAAAGTAGAATATTGGGTTGAGCGGAGATCCACTCCCACTGGCGGCTGGAGTGACATATCAAGCCTCGCAGGGTTTGAACACTTTGTACTGGCCGAATATGATGAACCGAGACAAGGCACATTCAGCCTTAACCCGGTTTTTTCTCCCACGCTGCTGTTCACCAACCCGAATACGGAGTACCGAATCAAAGTGCGCACCACCAATGGAAGCGGGTTAACCACCGTACAGACGGTTTATCCGGTGAATGGTCCGTTTATACCGTAGAAAGTGTGTGATTGCGAAGAATTGGAAAAATCACAAAATACTCCGAGGCTGAAAGCCTCTAAAGAACACAGCTTGGAGTCAGTTATCTGGATCTGACCAAGTTTTTAACCAGCCCTATGGTTTCTGCGTGTTTTATTGCCCAGTTTACTTTGGTGAGATAAAAACAGGATTACGGAAACAGGTCATAAATATCTTTACGGTGAGCTACGCGAATCAACTCAATACTATCGGTTTTCAAGTATATACCAATTCTATAATCACCAACACGCAACCGGTATGCATTCTTTTCTCCCTTAATCGCTTTAAGGTTGGTAATTTTATCAATTGATGGGGAATTTTCTAGTTTCAGAATGGCTTTTTTTACCTTTTTACGGATGGATTTGTCTTTAATTTTTGATAAATCTTTTGCAAATGACTTATGAAAGCGGACTATCATTCTGCATCTAATATGCTCATAACTTCCTCCCTGGTAGCATATTCGCTTCCTTCCACATCTCTCATCAACATAGCCAAACCCATATCTTCCATCTCTTCTTTGGTAAGACTTCTGTTTTCAATACCCATCTTATCAGCAAGCTGTTGTATCAGGCGGGTTTCCTTTCGGTTTTTTGTTTTTAGAATAATAGTATCCATCTAATTCTGGTGTCTAATGGTTCTCAATGGTAACGCCCCGCAGGGATGGCTATTGCAAAATATACCTCTCCGGATTGTTGTTTCAAAATTCGGAAGCTTGGGGCACTCGTCTGAATTCACCCCCCAAGGCCAGGCCAGTGGCATAGCCATGCCTGCGGGGCGGCCTGGGACAGACGGGACGTATTCCGAGATTCGTTTTTTAATGAGGAGACAAATTAATATCCCGACACCTTTTCTCTTCATTCAACATCTTTCACCCACCCCATCAATATCGCAGGCCTTTGGCATGGCCATCCCTTACGGGGCAGCCTGCCAGTTTGAGACGTAATTTTTTGACTCGGGGCGAGTGCCCCAAGCTGTGTTAGTTCAGGCCTTCGGCCTGTTGGATTAGATTGACCTGACAGCGTGCGCCAGCTCCTGTCAGCGTCTGTTCAGGTCGGGTTGAGAATTTTATTCTGTTCCAGGCATCGTTATAAGTAAAGCTATTCATTGGCCTTACGGAAGTAGTTTTAGTTTATCCGGGTCCTGACGGGTATCCCAAAATCGCAATATATAAGCGTTATTTTCTTCTATCCTATAAAATAACTTGTAATGGCGGGCAATGATATGGAATCGAACTCCAGGTTTGTCAGTAGACAAACCGGCTGATGGGTACTCTTTAATCAATGATATTCTGTGGCCAATCGATCTGTTTAATTTTTGTGAATACTCTCTTGATTGTGTGCGTTCATTCCAGTATTCGAAAACTCTGATTCGATCTTTCTGGGCAGAAATCGTCCAAATTATATCTAAAGCCATGATTTAATTTGCTCATCGGCCTCTTTATTTGTGATAACCTTGCCTTCTTTGATATCCGTTTCTGCTTCATCAATGGCCTTTTTTTCCATCTCTGTAAGTCGATAGATTTTTGAAGCATTCGGGGCTGTTTCACCTTCGATTAACCGGAGCAGATACTCAATAAAATCACCATCTGTAAGTTTTTCGGTTTCTTCGATGAGTTTCTGTTTTTTCTGGAGTATTGTCATGACTAAAAAATTGATTGAATCTGCAATGTAGTAAAAACGAAAGCGAGGTTCAGGTGGTATTTTAGGGATAATTAACAGTTTTATGAAATTGGTATTTGAAAAAAATTGGTGCTTGAAGGATAGGTTCTCGTCTTCATTTCAGTTCGCTCCGCTCACTTATATTGCGCTCGAACTGACGAGTTGGGACAGGAAATAAGAACGCGATGCATCGAGCGCAGTACCGATGCAGTCCAATCGGAACGTAGCCGGGATGTCGTGATTGATCCAGGCTTTACGCAATAACCAGTACCAAACTATCAAACAACTATGCTTATAAAATATTTACGCCCCGGTACGGTTTTATTTATTGCACTTTTCATGCTTCCGCTGAATGTAACGGCACAAACCAGCACCAATAACCCCGAAATGATCATCCTCACCAGGGATGACGGCAGTGCGTACATACTGCATAATACCGCCATTCCGCTCTCCCATGGATTCCATCT
>RECI01000306.1 GCA_007694095.1 Balneolaceae bacterium
CAACACGAAACTTCCTGGAGAAATATCTGAAAGAATTCGCTGAATGGGTGGAGACATTCCGATTGAAGAGGGCATAAATTCGGACGCTTCAGGGTGCTGCGCACGCCTGGAGGTCCTGCATATGCTACTCTGAGTGGAGGGTTGAAAGGTATTCGATTATATCACGAATCTGGGTTCGGCTTAGAACTTCACCCATCGGCGGTTGGTGGTTGTGATGGAGTACACCACAAATGTTTACTCGTTATTGTACCCTTTGAATTTCAAACGTATTTGAAATGATGATCTCATAATTTAAAATGACGATATCATACGGTGAAGTGTGCTTGTCAAACTTTTCCATACCCGATCTATAGATCCGTTTGCTTATCCGATAGGTTCCCTCAATATCACCACCTTTCCATGTTGCAGAACTTTCCGGATCCCATAAAAATGGATGAAGCTGAATAGTACTGCCATGGCGCTCCCCGCGCCTAATCGTTATTTGACCGACATCAATGGTTTGACAAACTTCGGAATAAGAAAGAATCCATTTACCATTGACGAGTTTTTCAAGTCCACCCATAGCGGTTCCCTTACAAGCCCTGAGGTAAAATGCCTGTTTCCCTTCATTTACGAAGTCATATGTGATTTCAATTAGATTAGAGTTGTCCTCAGTTACAACATACACCTCCTGATCAGTTTCTATGTATAAACCATCCACAGATAACTCATTCTCCTCATTTGAAGCAGAATCGATGAACATCGAGCAGCCTGCAGAAAAACCGACGAGGAGTATACAGAAATTCCACACAAATGCTTTATACATAATTGAACCTCTTTTTAGTAAAATACTGAACTAATATAAAATCTCCTCGTTTAACTACAAAGAATGAGGTCGACTTAAGAAGTATGATAATCCGCTACATCAGCTTCTTTTGCTTATATGCTTGAACGATTTGATATTCGTTTAATTTTTAAAAAAGTTTATGTCACCACCCAAATTTGATAACCGGAACATTGTGGAAATGCCTTTCCTTCGACATTTCCCATGGGGATCCCTCACGGGGCAGTATTCATTATTGGATATTCGTTATTTAAACCCTGTATCGCCAGTCAGCCGAATTCCACGTAAATGCCATGTGCACCTCACAACGCTGACAGATCCGGTAGGTGCTGTCAGGTTGTTTTAGGATAGCTTACTGAATTGATAAATTAAAATTTGTGCATACCGATTGATCAGGGCGTGAATCCGGACGCTTCAGGGTGCTGCGCACGCCTGGAGGTCCTGCATATGTCTGGAGGTCCTGCATATACCTGGAGGTCCTGTAAATGCTACTCTGCGCGAAGGGTTGAAAGGTATTCGATTATATCACGAATCTGGGTTCGGCTCAGAACTTCTCCCATCGGGGGCATGGCGGAGGGTGAATGCCGCCGTTCCATAATCTGCGCTTTCCTGATTTCAACAGGCTCATTGTCAACATTCAGGAACAGGCTGTTCCCGGTTTCCAGCTGAAAAACGCCGCGCACCTGGCCGCCATCCTCCATCGTCAAAGTCAAAATCGTGTAGCCGGATACAGGGTGCTCCGTCGGACTGACCATCGCCCGGAGAAACTGCTCCCGGCTGAGCCTTTCGGCCACCTTCGAAAGGTCAGGACCGATATCAGCGCCTTCACCCCCTACCATGTGGCAGTTGATGCACTGTGCACCCACATCCCTGAAAAAGAGATCCCGGCCCCGGTTTGCGTTGCCGCCATAGAGCGTTTCCCGGTAAACTGAGACGGAATCATCCCGGGCTTTGCCAGCCTCATAGGTTTCCAGTTTATCTTTAAGCTCGGGAAAATTTGTTCTTTCTGCTGCCAAAACAAGGTCGAGCTGAATTTCGGGGTTCAGTTCATCGCTGATAAGCCGGTCAAGCTGTACGCTGAGCTGGGAAGCTGCCGAAGGATGGTCAATATCCGCAAGTGTATTGATGGCAGTTCTCAATTCGGTTATGGTACCGTTATCAAACAACGGACTAATGAGTGCTGTTGCCGTTTCATGGGGCAGGCCGAGAATGGGGATCATCCGCAGTGCATTCATCCGTACTTCCGCCATATCATCGTTAAGCGCCTCAAAAACGGCCGCTTCAATGGCTTGATAGCCAAGGTCAGCAAGCGTGTTGAGCGAGGCCATTCTAACTTCCGGCGAATTCGCACCTGTGAGAAGGGCGAGTACATCTGGCGTGGCCGTCTCAACATTCAGGCTGCTCACCGTGCGAAGTGCCGAAATTACAAGTTCATCATGAGGCTCTGTTAAAATGTGTGCAATTAGCGGTTCCACGGCCTGCCTTGCATCTTCTGCATTGTTTTGGATGGGGCCTCTCGGGTCGCCGGTCACACGGTCGAGCACGGACGGTTCCGGCCATACTTCCAGCGTTTTTAGGGCTTCAATTCGCAGCAAAGAAGGAACATCAGCCCGTGCAGATAACCGGGCCAGCCGTAGTGCACTCTGTTCAGTGCCTTCATAAAGATTCGCGTTAATCACCCTGCGGATCAGTGGCTCGTTCATAAAACGGGGATCATCCAACAGCGCAGCAAGTGCGGGAACGGCATCTTTGATCATCCTATCATCGTTGATGGCCCGGGCGGCACTGGTTACGACGAACTCATCCTCATCATCCAGAAAACGGGCAGCTTCGGGGCTTTCCATTCGCATCAATGCTGCCACTGCCGCAATACGAACAGCTTTTGTCGGGTGATTAGCAAGTCCGGCAACCGCTGCAGCTTCGCCAAGGCGTTCCAGTGCAATCATTCCGCCATGCCTCAGGTACACATCTTCGTCATCATTTTCTGCCAGCAGGCTCACGATGGCATCAAACGCCGGTTTCCACGACATGCGTCCCAGTGCTTCCATAGCAAAATACCGGACCCTCGGGCTTTCATCTCTGAGCAATGGAATCATGGCTTCGGCTGCCGGTGTGTACCG
>RECI01000246.1 GCA_007694095.1 Balneolaceae bacterium
TTGCCTATATCTTCGGCGGAATGAGAAAATCAGATTATTTTGATGGCAGAAGCACTAGCCGGATGCAGTCTGTTAATTCGCTTGTATTCATTTACTCACCATGGTTTACCGATCGTTTTTCATTTGGAGTTGTTCGAACATTTTTTCATCCGTATCCAACATCATTTACGAGTTACAAAAACCAGGCACGAAAACTTTTTGATTCAGGTTTGCGGAGTTCTTTAGCTGATGACGAAGAAACACTGGCTGATACCTGGGATCCGGATAACCAGTTAGCAAGTGTATTCTTTCGGTATTACATTCCCGATTATGGTATAGAGGTGTACAGTGAATACGGCCGCAATGATCACAATATGGATTGGCGGGACTTCCGTGCACACCCAAATCATCAGCGTGCGTACACACTTGGGTTAATAAAAACATTACAATTACCTCAGAACAGGCTTCTTGCAATTAATCTTGAAATTAATCAATTAGAAACAAACAGAACATCGTTAACCCGGGGAAATGAACATCTTGGCGGTTGGTATACACATGGCCATCAGGTTCAGGGATTTACGAATCAGGGTCAAATTCCGGGAACGGGTTATGGGCCGGGTGTTAACATTCAAATGGTTCGGGCTGATATATTTGATCGCAGGGGCAGCTTATCAGTTAAATTTGCACGAATCATATATCACAACTCTCGAGTTGACCAATTTTTTGAATTCATTCAGGAGAAAAACCGCTTCAGGGTTGAAAGATGGGAGGTCAGAAATTTTGAATTTCTTTTTGGAACAGAAGTAACGGCATTCTTGCCAGCAGGTATTGAATTGTCAGTAGCGCTGGATCAAAGTTTAATATTCAACCACCACAATCTGAAGGGCAATGATCTTGGTAATACACGCCTTGAATTAGTGATAAGGAAAAAAATTGACGGATGGCTGCGATGAGTATGAACCGCAAACATTTTTTTAATATCATTCAATTCCCGTCGAAGATAGGAAGCCTGATTTCTTGTTTGAAAAATTCCGCCTACAGGTATCCTTTGTTAGTAATCGGTATTATTACCGCTGTGAATATCCCGTATGCAAAGGGTGAAGTAAACATAATAAATATAAGTAAGAATGTTTATCACACTAATTATTATATACTTCAAAGTGATTCATTGCGTATATTAACCGAATTGACAGAGTTTCACTATAATGTTGAAAATCTGGATAGTATTTATTCTGCTGGTGATTTATCTCCGTTTCAGGATAGAATTGATACACGCAAAAATAGAATCAGCTATTCCAATCTGTACTCTTTGGACCGTTTGATGCCCGATGATCCTATGGAATTGTATGTGAGGGCGTTTGTGTCGCCGGGATATTATGAATCAGAACCATCTTTACTGATTCGCCCCGCTGCTCAAAACCTGCATTACGGTTTAACTTTTACACACCCATGGGTGAAACATCCTTTTTTTCGAACTGTTAATGAAACCGAAAGGACTGTTTCTTTTCTAGTTTTTTCACCAAAAATATTCAGATCATTCAATACTGAAATTCCAACAGGGGCAAATGATGGAGCATTATGGCAGGGGAGAGGGGTTAACTATACAATATCTTCGGGTGTCGGTGCAAATTACGGGCCATTGACAATAGTTTTCAGGCCTACATACAATTATAGTGAAAACAGAGAGTTTGAACTTTCTCCCTACCCAAGCCTAAGTGGATTGTCTCCGTACGCCATGCCGTTAAGTAATATTGATATGCCGGAGCGCTTTGGTGATGAATCTTTGGAATCATTTAATCTTGGTGATTCTTTTATACAACTCGATCACTTTGGATTTGCTGCAGGTTTTTCAAACCAACGAATATGGACAGGTCCTGCTATTTATAATCCCTTGATCCTGAGTTACAATGCTCCCGGTTTTTTACACGCCTATATCGGGACAAATGATCCTTTAAAGTTTCGATTTGGCCAAATAGAAACAAAATGGTATTGGGGAAGTCTTCGTGAATCTGATTACTTTGATGAAGATCCTCTAAACGATAAGAGATACATAACCGGTCTCAATTTCAGTTATTCACCCAGCATATTACCCGGGTTACATCTCGGGATAAACAGAACTGCCTATTCTTATTATCCCGATAATGGTTTGGGTGTACCTGAACTATTTATGGCATTTAGATTATCCCAGACTGATAATGTTAGGGATCCGCAAAAAGTGTATCACACAATGACTTCATTTTTTGGCAGATGGGTTTTCCCCGATGCAGGTTTTGAAATGTATGCTGAATGGGGAAGAAACGATAATAAAAGAAGATTACGTGATTTATTTGCTGAACCGGAATTGAACAGGGGTTATGTACTTGGGTTTATTAAAAGTTTTCACTTGTCCCAAAAACGAAAACTATTGTTAAACACAGAAATTACAAATGTGGAAAATGCCAGTGTAGCTTCACAGGGCAGACGGTTTAATACATGGTATGAGCACCGGACAATCAGACAGGGATTTACTCATGAAGGACAGGTTCTTGGGGCATCGATTGGCCCTGGATCAAGTACACAACAAATGAGATTGGGCTATTACGACAGCTGGGGATACATTGGAGTTTCAGGCAAGCGAGTAGCCATGTACAATGACCGTTATCACAGATACAAGGAAACCTACCGGAATTTACACAGATGGCCCCAATTCTGGTTTATGATCGACAGGCATATGGTTCAGATGAATTATGGATTTCATGGACTACTGATATTACCTTACGGCTTGGAACTTCAATTGGATTATCACATAGTTAATATTGAAAATAATCACAACCGATATCATAGGGATCTAAAAAATAATCACTTTCAATTTACAGTCAGGCATAATATTTGGGGTAGCTTTCATTAAGTTGAGTAACTTATAGTTTAAAAAATTTACATTAATCCCTCGTATACGTGTATTCATTGTTTATGAAAAAACGATCTTGTTGTCAGATCAATAATGCAGATGTCAATTAAACAAAAACCTCTCTTACTGGCAAAAAGGTGGGCGCATCATACCCCATCAGGCGGATATGACAGAATTTGCAGGGAGCTTGGCTTTCCGTCTGTTTTTGTTCATAAAAAAAAGTATACTGAATTCTACAATACCATAAGAAGGAGACTCAAACGCCATTTACTGCCATCAAGCCGCTTTGTTAACACTTACGGGCTCCAGGATTTATTAGGTGAGGTGAATGTTTTTTATAAAGCCAGAAAATTTGGTTATTCTTTGGTCCATTCCATATATGCTGAAGACCAGCTCAACCTATTGTTAGATCACCGAAACAAACTTCCCGCAGCATTGGTTGGTTCATTTCATCTTCCACTTGAAAGTGCTTTTATTCAAAAAGTAGTAGGTTCAGGTTTTCAGAAGCGCTTCATGAATATTGACGCAGCTATGGTTGTATCACGATCCATGATTGGAGATTGTGAAGACTGGTTAGGTAAAGGGAATGTATTTTTCGTCCCTCATGGTATTGATACAACTACGTTCCAGCCAATCAATGGTTTATCTGAAAAGTTCAATGAAAATTGTTTAAAAGTCCTAAGTGTCGGTATACATGGCAGAGACTGGGACACGGTTATGGAGGTTTCATCACAATTTACTGAGAATCCAAACATAAAATTTTCTGCGATAATACCGGGCAAGATCAGGTACTGGTTTAAAAACAACCCTGAAATTCAACTATACTCTGGAATTCCGGAAAAAGAACTGATTGAAAAATATCAGACTGCTGATATATTATTGATACCCTTAAAATTCGCGACTGCTAATAATTCACTTCTTGAATCGATTGCATGCGGAACTCCGGTGATATCTACAAATACTGGTGGAATACCAGATTATTTATCTGATTCAAGTGGATGGATGTTTAATAATGGAGACACAAAATCAATCGTACATCTGCTAAAAGCATTAATTGATGATAAATCTTCTTTAAGAGATAAGTCGGTAATTGCGAGAAAAGAATCACTTCAGTTTGATTGGCAAACAATTGTAAAAAATACACTCGAAGTGTATAATTTCGCATTTAAAAAATGGCACAGTGGTATCAAGTGATCTTATCAGATTGTTTCAACTATTTTTGCCGCAATATTCTGATTGATATTTTTTCTTGAAAAGAGACTGATAAACTTTTGATTTTGGTCAACATTCAGTTGTTTTTCATTATTTTGAATAAGTTTCAGCGATTCAATCAGCCCATCTATATCGCAAGGTTTAAAAATGTATGAGGTATTCACAAAATCTCTCAAAAATTGTTCAGAATATCCCGATACACCAGCCAATATAGGCTTGCCGGTTACGGCTAATTCGAAGATTTTCGATGGAAGAACTTTTCTGAATATCTCAACATCATTCAAATGAATAAATAATATATCTGCGTTCATGTACTCTTCAACAAGATTATTTCTGTCAACCGGTTTCCTGATTGTTACATTAGAAAGACATTGTTTTTTTATTTCAGATTTTAATTTTGACAACGCACCGCCATCTCCGATGATTTCAAAGTCATATTGATCCCTCAATAGTTTTGCTGCACCCGGTACAATTTTATGAAGTCCCTGACCTTCTCCTATATTTCCGGCATAGAGTATTTTTTTCCTTTTATCAGATGTTTCTTTTTGGACGCCTGGTTTATGTTCGATGAAAACAGGATCAACGCCATGTGTGAAAAACGAAAATTTATTATCGGGAAAATCCTTGAAGCTGCTTTTAAACCCTTCACTTATCAAGTTGATATGAGTTGCATGGTTATATACTTTTTTTTCCAGTCTCGCTATGAATGGAACAATGATGTGTTTAATCACAGGATTGTTTGAAACATAACGCAGTGTTTCACTAAAAATATCGCGAACATCAATGAATAGGGGTGATCTGTTGCGTTTTGCGATACGATATGCAAGATATGACGTAAAAAAACGGCTTGAGGAAGCATATACAAGATCATAATCCTTATTTTTTGTTTTTCGGAGGGTTTCAAAGAAAAAGGTGCGAAAACTTAAAGCCTGATCAATAATACCACTTTTATGAGGCGGGATGGCAATTCTTTCTACTTTTACATTGCCGAATTCTTCAATTTTTTTTGCACCAAGGCTGTATGAAGCATATCGGTTAGGATTCGTGGTAAACACATCTATTTCAATATTTTTTCCAACTGTCTGCCGCAAAAGTTCATCAACCAAAGGGGAGTTTCTGAATGATCCCGCACATAAATCAGGTCGAAAATAAAACGTTAAAAATAAAATTCGCTTCACGTTTTTCCCTCATTAAACAACAGCCTGCATTTATTTTTAAATTGATAGGCTATCCCGCTGGATGTGGTTGTGTTATTAAAACCAAGTGCATATCCATATTCAAAAATGGCTGTGTCAATTACGTTTTCAAATGCTAACAGTACTTTTTGAGAAGGTGTGCGGATGGTTATACCAGGATTTTCAACTGTTACTTTAATACCGGGTGCAAAATAAAGCCGTCCTGTAACAATTTCTGAAACAGCTGTTTCATCTTCTATGATCAAATCATCATGATTTACAGA
The DNA here is from genome assembly GCA_007694095.1 of Balneolaceae bacterium. Lineage (GTDB taxonomy): Bacteria > Bacteroidota > Rhodothermia > Balneolales > Balneolaceae > Rhodohalobacter. The sequence continues at coordinate 5,538 of RECI01000246.1, forward strand.
AAAATGCCGTTTATGAGTAAAATTCCCGCCATTCATTCTTTTACATGATAATTGTGCTGTAACTGAAGCATTTGTTTCATGCAGAATCTGTACATCCGGCCTTCTTCCAACCCGGAAACTTTGCCAAACGTCAGCTGTATTTTCGTTGTTAACAGTCACTGTATTATGAGCCAAAGTTGAACGCTCCCATTGTCTTCTTTCACAGAATTCGTACGTGGAAGTTCCCGGGTCCACAACAATGGGCTCTCCATTCACATTCAACAAGAAAGACAAGGAGTCGGCATGCGCATGCCCCGGCTGGTGTGAAGGATTAATACCATCAACATCAGTGATCAACTCAAATGGTTGTGTTTTGAAAACTCTGTAACCAGATGATTTCAGTGGTGCTTCAAGCTCTGTATTTATACTCAGTTGTTTGGCAGAACGAATTAATGAATCCGAAGTAAATGCCACACCATCTGCGGAATCATTAACATGCGGCATATGTCCATTTCTGAACATCATTTTTTTTGTCCAGGAAATCATTTTTGCCGCAATATTTCTTAAAAAGAGATGTAAATCTGATCTGTCATCCGTATAACTTACAGCTTCAAGAATTCTGAACAGTATAATATTATGATACATGGCACTCCGTTCATAATGGGCACCGTCATCAAGAATTTGTTCACGCAGTTCAATAGTAAGGATCTTTATTGCTTTCTTTATCCACGTTTTGTTTTTCAGATATGTTCCGCCCATTAGCAAGGCAAAGGCATTTTCCAGTAAATGATTGGCGGATAAATGGTACTCTAATCTGCCGGAGAGAAAACAGAGTTCGGAGTAGAGCGAATTCAATAATTCAGGTACAAGATATGAGTCTGAATAATGATCATTGTAAAAGCGGACGATATTCATAATTCGAAGCGAAGAAGGGTAGGGTTCAGGCGCAATTTTACCTTCTGTCAGCCATTTATAAAGATCGAGCAGTAACTCTTTCCGCTTATCTACGGATAAATTGGATTGATTTAAAAAATCAGCATATTGAAGATTATAGTTCCACAGCCGACCGTATTCAAGGTCACCCCAATTTATCGCTGATGAATAGGTTTTTCTTAAATTTAGAATATCGACACTACATGTGCCATCGTGAAAACTGAGAATGTTTTTTTGTTCCGGCAGCTCAATGAGAGTAAAGTTTTTGTGTAAATCTCCACTGAAATAATGGTGAGTTAGTTTTCTTGCCGGCGATAAATTGTATTTTACTCTATATAAAACCTGCGCAGGTTTAAGATAGCGAATGGTTTCAATGGTTCTTATGATTCGTCTGTTGATGTTCAAACCAGTATCAAATTCTTCTTTTTGCTGAATGTTTTCAATTTTTGAATGAGTTCCTGGTACTCATCTGTGATCAAAAAAACTTCTTTCGGTACTTTGTTTAAATTGTTTTGCCAATCTAAACGTTTGACATCGTCAATATTTCTGAGCAATTCCATGGATTGTTCAGGCTGATTAAGGTCAATCGATAAGCCAAGGTTGCTGCCTGCCACAATTTCGTCGTCTTTTGTGCCAGCCTGGGTTATCATCGGTTTTTTAAAATAGCAGCCCTGGTAGAAGCGATTCGTGCGTGATAATTTTGTATGTGCTTCACCCAATTGCTGTGCAGCCCACAGGATATCAATTTTTCCATACATCTCGCTTAATTCATCTGGGTACAGATAGGAGCCCCCAAATTCAACAAATGGTGAAGTTAATATCAGCTCCTTGAATTGTTCCGGCACAAGAAACATGCCGCGTATGTACAAATGAAACTTGCCATTAGATGTTTCTAAAAATTTGTAGAGAAATTTCAGTGATCGGGGACACCTGATTATTCCAAAAAAACCCAGGACCATGGGAAAGTCGTCTGTTTTTTTCAAAACATCCCTGTTCCCTTCGTTTTGGGGTAAATCAAAAGTATTCAGTTTGTTTTCAATCACATGATAAGACGTAGAGTATAACGTTTGCAATTCATGGAAATAACCGTCTATGTAAAACGGGGATGCAACAACAACTACATTTGTTTTCCTGACAAGAAATCTTTCAAATGCCCGTAAAAGTCCGGAAAGTACAGTTTTTTTATAAAGTATCGGATGAATATCAAGTAGATCGTAAACAAATTTGGGCCTGTCTTTAAGAAACAGGGTACTGAACCATGCCAGGAATAACATGTCGAGATTAAAAGAGTAAATGTAATCCTGGTGTCCTATCTTCTTTCGAATGGTTTTTGCTGACGCGAGTAAAGTCCATATTCTGCGGAAATATTTTCCATGCTCTATGAAACCGAGTGAGCGAATTTCCAATGGCCATGGTTTACCTTTATAATGTTGACGTTCAAACCCATAAACATGGCATTGAACACCTGCACGAAGGAAATTTTCAATTCTTTTTTGATAATGAGAATCTGAAAGAACGGGAAGGATAAAAAGTATATTCACACTTTTATTTAAATAAATTTTTTATGTAAAGGCCAAACGAAATGATTTGTGATGAAATCGATAGAATTGCCAGTTCAAGGGGATTAAATATTTCTTTCAGTCTTGTTCTCATCAGTTTTTTTTCCAGCTCCGTCGGTTTGTATTGATAAGAAACACCTGCCCCTTTATAAATGGATAAAAACTTCTGGATCTTTCTTCCGGGGAAGTATTTACTCATTCGTAAAGTTAAGAGAAAGTCGCTCCCCACGTTAAAGTCTGTATCGTAGTAACCAATTTTATCAAATACCGATCTTTTAAAAATGATACCCTGGTGATTCAGATTTTTTAAAAATATCAAATACGGATTTATTTTTTTCGAAAACCGTATGAATTTTGTCCTGGGGTGTAATACGATCACATTTCCGTAAAAATAACCGATGTTATCATCAGCATTTTGTAACATGTCGGGCAAATTGATGTTGATGTACTGGTCACCGGCATTTAAAAAATAGACATACTTTCCATTTGCAGTTGATAATGCCTGATTCATTGCTTCATAAATGCCCTTATCTTCAGAACGGATGAATCTAAAATTTGAAAATTGAAAAACTGTATTCACAGCCGATAAATCTTCTTTATCACTGTTGTCTTTTAAAATAATCTCAACAAAAGGATGATTTAATGGCAGTAGGCTTGCCAGGGTGAGGTATAAATCCTCGCCAGGATTTTTTGTAACAATGATAACAGATAACAGCAAAGAGTTGTTGATTTTTTTAATGATTAGTTGATTGTCAATCTAAATCAGAGATCACAGCTTTAAACTTACCTTTAGCCGACTTCTCAATTTCTTTAACAATATTAAATTTGATTCGGATGTGATCCCCTGTTCGTTTTCTGAATTCAGTGATCAGAGGCATTTTATCATGTTCATCAAAACTTTTATCAGGTACAATATTGAACTCAACTTCATGTATATTTTTTTGTTGTAGTTGAATTTCCAGTACATTTGTTGCGTATTTTAAAACCTGGTTCATCCCGGTAAGTTTTCTGCCGTCAGGTGTGGTAATAAAATCCTCCATTCTTCCATCAATGCTTGAGAAAACTGGAGATTCTCTCCCACAGGTACAATTTGAATCAACAGGCGTGCCATAATCTCCAACATCATAGCGAATAAATGGCATCGCTCTGTTGCCCCAACCTGTCAAAATTAGTTTGTGGCTTTCAGAATTATCAATTTGCTTATGTTCTATATAGCAATGTTCATGATCAACGTGAAAACACTTTTTTTCACATTGCGCCATTGTACCGGCAAACTCAACCATACCGTAAAATTCGGTTACAGGGGCCCCAAATACTTTGCCTATCAGTTCCGATTGATGCGTTGAAACAGCATCGGAACCGAATACAATTATTTTTGGCCTGTTATAAATACGCTGATCCATTTCCCGGATCAGCCGGGCGAGCTGAAAAATTGCCGACGGATAACCTGCAAAAAAATCAAAATGGTTGCTATTCAGATAATCTATGATTGGCAGGACTGTTTTTTCTGATATATGATTTGTACTGATGTACACGCGGTTATTGAAATAGTCGTGTCTCCAATAGGGCGGGTTCTGATGTACTTGGCTCATTGGAATCCTTGCACCAAACATTAGTTGACGATCATGGATGTTTAAGCCAAAACGAGCCCGCGCTCTCCAAAAAACCGCCCATTGAAAATGAATAGATTCTTTGGTTTGATACACTTTAAGTGGTGTTCCCGTAGTACCACTTGTAAGTGTACTGATTAGTTTGTTCTTGTTATATAGCGTTGATATGAACTGATCGGGATTTCTTACAATGTGCTCTTTTTTTAAAACGGGAAGTTGTTTCAGGTCTTCAATTGATTGAATTTGTTTTACATTCACTCCATATTCATCATACCATTTTTTATAAAAGGGCACGGTTTCATATGCATGGTTTATAATTCTTACAACATTCTCATTTTGGTAATGTAAAATTTCTTTCCGGCTTTGCCACTCCGATCTCTTTAAACTTTCCAATGAAGTTTGAAAAATACCGCCATATCTTTGCCTGCGCAGTTTAAGTCCATACAAGGAAACTGAAATATTTTGTAACGGGTAAGGCAGCCTGTGATATAATTTTTCTGTCTTTTTTTTAGCCATATTGGAATAAAAGTATTGAATACTTCTCAATTCATTAAAGTAATGAATTTATCATTTGAACTGAATTTTGAAATGATTGCAATAGCTGCATATAGCACAATTTTATTTTAAGGTGCCGGAGAAGCCATTCCAGGCCACTTCTTAAAAAGTTATTTCCACCGCTTTTTGCCACCCCCAACGGGATCCCCATGGGAGAAGGCACCAGGACTCAAACGTGCACGAAGGTTGTGTACACGCGAGCCCAATTTTTCACCCTATCCCTCTTCGTGAACCCTTGTGCCTTTGCGCCTTCGTGGCAAAAACACCAATACATTTTTTGCATCAAAGCGATGTACAAACCGGAAATGAACTTCCGAAAAAAAAATCCTATCATTTAGCAAGATTTTTAACAACTAACTATGGGGGTGTCAGCATTTGTCACTCATTGGTTTTACATTGTGAATAATTAAAATATACTTTTAAATGATTCACATCATTTCTTCTTTGAGCCTGACTGAATTGTCAAGGAAACTGGCTGATGACATCTTAAGTGTATGTCCGGTAAACCCCCTTACCCCGCACACCATCATCGTGCCCAACCAGGATACCGCGCGATGGCTGAAGTTATTTATTGCTGAAAAAAATGGCATAGCCGCAAACCTGCAATTTTTGTTGCCGGCTGAATGGCAGTGGAAACAGGTGCGAAAACTCTATCCGGATTTGCCGGAATCGCTCAGGTCAGACATCGAACCGATGAAATGGGCGGTTTTTGGGTTACTTATGAACCCGGAAGAGCGTAGTTCATTCCCTGTTTTAGAACGCTATATCCGGGCACAGGGGAGGGAAAGGGAAGAAACTGCTGCACTGCAGCTCTCATCACAGATTGCATCGGTTTTTGACCAGTACCTTATTTACCGGCCGGAAATGATGCTTCGCTGGCAGAATGGCGCCACCGGAAAAGATGATGATGAGGTCTGGCAGTCGGCATTCTGGAGAAAGCTTTGCAACCGGTGGAAATCCGCTGAGACCAGGAAGGAAACTCTCAACAAGGCTGAACTCTTTGCAAATACATTGGATGCCTTGGTAAGTGGGGAAATCAGTGTTGATGAAAACCTGTTTTGTTTCAATATAGGCCTTATTCCTAAACCTGTTCTATCACTTTTGAAAGAAACAGGAAAATATTGCCATCTTGAGTTGTTTTTAATGCAGCCTTCACAAAACCTCAAGGATCCGGAAAATGAACTGCTCGTAAGTTTTGGTGAGGATTTGGCTCAAATTCAAAGGCTTTACCAAACACTGGGAAGACCGGAAGAACTTCTCGCAGATGAACAATTTCCTGATACACTGCTGGGGCGTATCCGGCAAAGCATCATCAATAATATTCCGTTGAATAACGTAAAATCAGGTACAGATCAGGAGTCTGTTCAGATACGGTCGTGCCATTCACCGCTGCGGGAAGTTGAAACCCTGCATCAGTTTTTACTGGAACTGTTTGAACGCGATGATGCACTCCAGCCCGAAGACATCCTGGTAGTATCACCGGATATAGAAGAATACGGTCCGTTTATCCGTGCCGTATTTGATAACCCGGAAGTAGGACAACCCGCAATACCATACCATTTGGCCTCTTTCCGCCATCATAACGAGCTCGAGCGTGCACTTAACCAGCTCCTTTCAGTTGCCGATTCCCGTTTCCACTTTACCCCGGTGATGGATTTTTTCAGTATGGAACCTGTCCGGGAAACATTTGGTGTTTCGGATACCGCCGCCGGAATGGTGAAACGATGGATGCAGGAAAACCAGGTGATTTGGGGGCTCAATTCTGCGCACAGAACAGAGCTTGGTCAGCCGGCAGATGATCTGCAAACGTGGCATACGGCACTTCGCCGGGGCTGGCTGGGTCAATGGATGGGCGAAACTGATAACTATGAAGAATTCCCTCAGTTACTTTACCAGGGCGTTCAAAGTGTATCGCAGCAGGAAATATGGGCTGCATTCTCTTTTTTCCTGTTCCAACTCGATGAAATTCGCCGGCAGATAAACATCAATCGATCGATTCCCGAATGGTGTGAATGGCTTCAATCAAAGCTTCCAAACTTCTTTTTGGAAAAGCTGAAAACAGGCACGGATGGGATGAAAATTATGCTTAAGATAGACTCACTTTCCGATTATACCACCCTTGCCGGATGTGATGTCAAAGTACCTTTTTCACTCTTCAGAACAGAGATCATTAAACTGCTGGAAAGCAGTAATGCTGCCGGAGCCCGTTTCACCGGGGGCATCACATTCAGCTCAATGGTTCCGGTACGAAGTATACCATTCCGAATAATCGCACTGATCGGGTTAAATGACCAGTCATTTCCCCGTAAACAGTCAACACCCGATTTCGACCTGATGGCACGGCAGCCCCGCGATGGTGAAAGAAACCGAAAACAGGAAGACCGTAACCTTTTTCTTGAATCCATTCTTGCTGCGGGTGACGTACACTACTGCAGCTATATTGGCCAAAGCCCTGTTGATAACGAAACCATCCCGCCCTCATCCATTGTGAGTGAGTGGGTTGAGCTGGTTACGATTGCTTCGGGAATTGATGAACCGCAGATCGTAAAAAAAGAAGCCCTGACCGGATTTTCTCCGTCAGCTTTCAGAAACAGAGGCAGTTTTTCCAAAAATTATTTTTTGACAGCGCAGGCCATGCATAATGAAGAGCAGATTGTAAGCGGACTGGAACAGGCCGGACCTCTTCCGGAACCGGAAGATCAGGAAGAGATACTTGTAAGTGACCTAACCCGGTTTTTTAAAAATCCACCGGCAATGTTTCTTCAAAAACGTTTTGGTGTGTATTTTGAAGAGCCCGATGAAGAGAAAGAAGAGTTTGAAGCCGGCCATCTTGAAACCCATATTTTATTCCAAAAGGTTTTTGGGTGGGTCGCGTCCGGCCAGGCAGACGGGCGTATTCGCAGCCTCCTTTTTGAGTCTGGCATACTTCCGTCAGGATGGTTGGGTGAAAAGATGGTGAACAACCTTCTGGAGCATACTCATACCGCCATCCAGTTACTCCGGGAACACGATTTTGAACCAAATTTACATCACGAAGAAATTTCTATATTACTGAATAGCAGTGTGATAAATGATTCTATATCAACTTATTCTATGGAAGGGTTACTGGATATCAACCCTTCCGGGGCCTCTGGCCAGAACCTCATCCAAAGCTGGATCAGACACCTCTGCTGGCTGAATAACGGTGGGTCTGGTCCCTCGTGGCTTCTGTGCAATTTAAAGAAAGGAGAGCCAAAACTTGTCCGGTTTAATGATCCCGGAAACACGGATGAATTGCTGAACGTGTTGCTACAGCTTTACAAAGAAGGCCAGGTTAAACCGTTAAAATTTTTCACTAATTCGCTCGTCGAATATAGTGAAAACGATGATTCAAGCAGAGAATATAAAGCAAGATTGGCATTTGAAGGCGGTTATAACAGATATGGAGAAAGAGAGAATATCTTTGTCCAGTCTCTTTTAGGGCCTGATGTTTCCTTTTCAGAAGAATTTCTTGATGAGCGTTTTCTTGCCGTCATCGATGCGATGTTAACAAGCAAAGAGGAGGTGGTGTGACAAAAACGCTAAACTCCGTTTACGATGTAGACTGGAAACCTCGCATTTTGATCGAAGCCAGTGCGGGTACAGGAAAAACCTATACCATTGCAGGCCTGTTTGTGCGGCTGCTCGTGGAAAAGAAACTGCAGGTTGACAGCATACTGGTGATGACATTCACACGAAAAGCGACAGCAGAATTACGCGACCGCATTTTCAAGCGGCTGAGGGAATGTCTCAGGGTTCTCGAGGATCACACAGTTCAGCCTAAAGACACTTTTCTGCAATTATTTTTAGAAAAGGTTACAGATAGGGAAGAGGCAATTCAGTCATTGAAAACAGCCATCCGGAATTTTGATGAGAGCCAGGTGACTACGATCCACGGATTTTGCCAGAAGGTACTGAAGGAAGAAGCCCTGACGGCTGGAACTCCTTTTGAAGTTGAGGTTGCCCGTCATGATGATTTACTTGCACAGGCTACGGAAGATTACTGGAGACAGTTTATCGACCGGCACAGCCAGGCCGAAGCGGGAAGATATTATGTGGCAAAGATGCTTTCGCTGGCACCCTCACCCGTCAAACTGCAGGAGCTGATTTCGCCGCTCATCAGTAAATGGTATGCA
>RECI01000012.1 GCA_007694095.1 Balneolaceae bacterium
ACGCGAAGCGCTCATCTTTTGCACGCGAAGCGAAAACACGGAATATTCCGTGCAGATCCATTTTTTTGTGGCATAATTATGGAAAAGTTTAGCTTGCACGAATGCGTGATTACATATAGAATTCAACATAGAACCGGACCTATTTATAATTTCCCAATTAAGCCTCCTCAACTTCCGCCCTAAATGGTAGTGAAGCCTGTGCGCCTGCGCGGGTTACGGCAATGGATGCTGCCCGGTTCGCAAAGACAACAGCATCACTAAGGCCGTCAGACTGAGCAAGTGCCACAGCCAGTGCACCGTTAAAGCAGTCGCCGGCAGCCGTGGTATCCACGGGATTCACTTCAAAGGCGGGAACAGTCCCTTTCCATTCGTCTGAAAAAATATACGCGCCTTTGGATCCCATCGTGATGATGGTGCTTTCGACCCCTTTCGCTTTAAAGACATCTGCCGCCTCCAAAGCCGAAGTTTCATCCGTTACCTTCACTCCGGTTAACAGCTCGGTTTCACTTTCGTTCGGGGTAATCATGTACAGACATTCATAAAGTTCATCCGGCAATTGGGCTGCAGGTGCAGGGTTCAAAATTACCTTCACTCCCGCCCGGTGCGCTTTTTTTGCTGCATAAACAACGGTATCGATCGGTACTTCAAGCTGCATCAGCAGGATGTCTGCGTTAAGGATCTTCTCCATGGCATTGTCAATATCTGTTCGGTTCAGGTTCAGGTTGGCTCCCGGCGCAACCACAATGCAATTTTCACCTTTCGAATCAACAAGGATCTGAGCCACCCCGGATGGCGCTTTCTCATCCCTGGTGACTGCCGAGACATCAATCCCTTCCTTTTTGATGTTTTCGACAGCCTCGTCACCAAAGATATCGCTACCTACCTTACCGATAAATGTCACGCTGCCGCCCAGCCTGGCAGCCGCCACGGCCTGGTTGGCACCCTTGCCGCCGGGATTCATCAGGAATTCACCCCCGAGAATGGTTTCACCCGGAGCCGGAAAATGAGAAGTCATCACCACCATATCCGTATTCGAACTCCCAATCACCGTAATTTTCGATTTTTTTGCCATTTACTCCATCCGATGTTGTTTTAATTATTCTCCTTCAATCCACTTCTTCTGTTTTTCTGTTTTTCTGTTTATCTGTTTATCTGTTTATCTGTTTATCTGTTCTTCAGTTACTCTGTTTCCATAAGATCATCACCCACCCGTATCACGGCGCCTTCGGGCGACAAGAGGGTGGCATTTTGGCCGAAATATGCGCCATGCAGACCAGGTACGGTATTCATGAGCGTGAGTGTCCGCAACGGCTCCTTGGGATCAGAGATGTTGCCATCATCCTGATCTACAGTGGTAACTTTGCAGCGTTTACATGGTTTTCGGATTCCCAGGCGATAGGCTCCGCTGGCAGAGGCCAGTTCATCAATCCTGTTTTCCCGGAATGCAGCCAGGCCTTTGATCACGATGTTGGGGCGAAAGCGGTTCATCGGAACCGGTTCGGAGCCGCGTTCGATCAGCCGTTCATTCAGCCGGTTCAGAGAGCTTTCGGATGTAATGAGATAGGGAAAGCCGTCGGCAAAAGCGGTGTGCGAATCCTCACCCTTCAGGTGCGTTCTGTCCACATTCCGCCGGTATTCATCATTAAAACGGACCATCCTGAGTTTTCTCCCTTTGTGCGTACCGAGTGTATCGGTCAGCCAATCAGATGCCTCGTCTCCTTCATCAAAAGCTTCACATGTATCACTCCAGACGGTTACCGGTATCTTCTTTAACCCTTTTGTGTTTTCCGGCAGTGTGAGACTGTTTCCGTCCGGATTCTCAAGCTTTACTGCAGCGCCGTTAATTTTTACCTGCATAACGGCAAGTTTTGGGAGATTGCGCTGCGTGAGGAAGAGGCCGGATTCATCAATCACCATTCGGGTTCTGTCAAATTTCAGCCCGCGGACAGTCAATTCTGCTTCACTGACAGCAATGCCATGCATTCCTTTAACGGGGTAGATACAAAGATGGGTAATGACTACCGGCATATATTGTACCGCCTGAAATGGTTAGTTTTCATCGATTGTTCTGTTCCTGCAATGTATCAAAATGGCATCAACAAACCATCAGCAAAATGAATGATGGAAGCACAAGGTGATTCCGGATTGATACGGCATCGGATTCTGTATTCTCAATAGTGACTCAGTAGAATGTACCGTAAAAATCATGCATACCCTTACAGGGACGGGTAAGATTTGTACGGGTATGACAGTGTCTAATGCGGGTAAGAAAGCTGTTGATGGAAACAGTCATCCTTACCATTAAATATGGGTTTTATTCCACCAGCTGTTGTTTACTGTTGACGTTTATATCCGGAAATACTATTATTATCGTATATACATCTAATTCACCTGAAAATCATGAAAATTATAAAACGGCTTTCACTATGTATTCTGTACTTTTTTGTAACCATTTCTTGTAAAAATTCACCTGAGATCGAAATCCCGGAAGACATTGCAGTTATGGAGCATGTCGCTGCTTTTTCAGGAAAAGAAGCCCCGAAAGGGGCGGTTTCTTTTGAACGTGTGACGGCATTTGGCGATACGGAAGAATTTTATTTCGGACAGTTGGGTGCCATTAACGTAGATGAGAGAGATAGAGTTTATCTGGCCGACGGAAGAGAAGGCCTTATTCATATTTATAATGGCGATGGCTCATACATCAGGTCAGTAGGTGGAAAAGGAGGAGGGCCGGGAGAATTTCAGTCGATAAGTTCACTGGAAGCCGATGATTCGTTTTTGTACGCGATGGATATTGTCCAGCGAAGGCTGACGGCATTCCATCTTGATGATTTTTCTCTTGCATTTACATTAAATCCCGGCAATGAACAGGACGGAATTGCCGGGAATCCTGTTGATTTTGCAGTTCTCTCTGATGGCAATAT
>RECI01000228.1 GCA_007694095.1 Balneolaceae bacterium
TTTTTGATTTCCTCAACAACGGCAGGATCAAGAAGCGTAGAAACATCACCCATATCTTCCGCTTCATTGGCAGCTACTTTTCTGAGTATTCTCCTCATAATTTTTCCTGAACGTGTTTTGGGCAATCCCGGAGCAATCTGGATCAGGTCAGGTTTCGCTATCGGGCCGATAATTTTTGTCACCAGTCCATGTATCTCTTTTTTAAATGCAGCAGGATCTTTTGGATCATTCTCGCAAATCATAAAGGCGTAGATTCCCTGGCCTTTAATATTGTGCGGATATCCCACAACAGCCGATTCCACAATATTCGGATGTTCGTTGATTGCGTTTTCGATTTCTGCAGTTCCGAGCCTGTGTCCGGATACATTCAGCACATCATCTACCCTGCCGGTAATACGATAGTAGCCTTCAGGATCGCGACGGCAGCCATCACCTGTAAAGTAGAATCCTTTGTAAGAGCTCATATACGTTTTCAGGTAACGTTCATGATCGCCCCATACCGTGCGGGCTATTCCCGGCCATGGATGCCTGATGCAAAGGTTTCCGCTTACACCGTTTCCTTTGATCTCCTTCCCGTTTTCGTCCATCAGTATGGGGAAAATACCTGGCAGCGGCAGTGTCGCAAAGCCGGGTTTTGTTGGGGTAATCCCGGCAAGAGGGGATATCATGATCCCGCCGGTTTCGGTTTGCCACCAGGTATCAACAATTGGGCAGCGGCCGCCGCCGATATGGTCGTTATACCAATGCCAGGCTTCTTCATTTATCGGCTCACCCACTGTACCAAGAACTTTCAGCGAACTCAAATCGTACTTCTGAACATATTTGATATCGTAGCTCATAAGTGCACGAATCGCCGTTGGTGCCGTATAAAAATGGGTAATTTTATATTTCTCCACCACTTCCCAGAAACGGCCGGCATCGGGATAATTGGGAACTCCTTCAAAAATTACTCCGGTTGCACCATTAAACAGCGGACCATAGATTATATAGGAATGGCCTGTAATCCATCCGGCATCTGCGGTACACCAGTATACATCTTGCTCGGCTACCTGGAAAACATTCCGGAATGTGTAACTCGTGTAAACCATATAGCCTCCACACGTATGCAATACCCCTTTTGGTTTTCCGGTTGAACCCGAAGTGTAGAGAATAAAAAGCGGGTCTTCAGCATCCATCTCCACCGCTTTATGCTCTTTTGATGCATTCCGGATCAGCATGTGCCACCATTCATCCCTGCCTTCAATCCAGTCGATATCCCTGTTGGTACGCTGACATACAATCACATTTTTAACTGTAGGGCAGCTTTCAAGAGCTTCATCAGAAATATCTTTCAGCGGCACATGTTTATCCCCGCGGCGAAGCCCGTCGTTGGTTATCAGCATCTTTGCATCACAATCCTGAATCCGTTCAGCAAGCGATTGTGCGGAAAAACCTGCAAATACGATCGAGTGTACTGCGCCAATCCTGGCACACGCCAGTGCAGAAATAATCAGTTCAGGCGTCATCGCCATATAAATACAGACACGGTCACCCTTTTTAATCCCTTTTTCCTGCAGCACATTTGAAAAACGGCACACATCATCATATAACTGGCGGTATGTGATGGTTCTGCGAAAACTGTCCGGGTGATTTGGTTCAAAAATAAATGCCGTCTTGTTGCCGATCGTATTCAGGTGGCGGTCGAGTGCGTTCTCGGTTATGTTGAGTTTACCACCTTCAAACCATTTTATGTCCCCTTTCTCAAATCCACCCGTATGAATATTGTCCCAGCTTTTTCGCCAGTAAAATGTTCCTGCTTCATGTTCCCAAAATTTCAGGCGATCCTGTTCGCTCTGATTGTACACCTGATTATATTCTTCGAATGATTTTATGTTGAGCCACATATTGGTATATCTGTTTTCTTTAGTTCTGATTCAAATTTTCATAAGCGCTTCTATGTTGACGTTTTTTGATGCCATTTTCAAGTATTTTTTCCACTCTTAAAAAAAATTTTCGGCTAAGTGAATGAATCCCATAATAGTTGAGTTCATCGCAGTACTCTTTTCAAGATTTAAGATAAATGATGGCAGGATAATGTATAAAACGTTTTACCTCACACTTACTTTGCTGTTGATGACCGGCAGCTATTATCCGTTGGATGAATCTTCAGGGAAAATCAATGAATCAGGACGTATCATTATTCATATTGAAAACCTGAAAAACCAGGATGGTTCTGTCCTTATATCTCTTTATAACAACCCAGACGGCTATCCGGAAGATTGGGAATCAGCCTTTCAATATCAGGTGATTTCTGCGGACGGATTTTCAGGTGAAATTTATTTTGAAAACATTCCTTATGGCTACTATGTATTTGCAATTATTCATGATGAGAACGATAATCTGAAACTTGACAGAAACCTGTTCGGAATACCAAGAGAGGGTTATGCCTTTTCCAATAATGTACGTGGACGTTTCGGTCCCCCGGGGTATGATTCGGCAAAGTTCGAGTTAAATAAATCAGAAATTAAACAAACAATTACTTTGATTTATTAGCCTTGAAAAGAAAAAAGATCTGTGTTATAGGTGGGGGATTTGGGGGAATTTCAGCTGCAATACTTCTTGCTTCAAAAGGGCATGACGTAACAATTATTGATAAAAGAGACAAGCTAGGGGGCAGGGGCTATCAATATGAATTGAATGGGTTTAAATTTGATGGTGGCCCTACTGTTATGACAGCCCCCTACATATTCGATGATCTTTTTAAAGCGGCAGGAAAAAACCGTGAAGATTATTTTACGTTTGTTCCTCTCGACCCTTTCTATCGTATTTTTCATGAAAATGGCGACTATTTTGACTTCCTGAAAAACCATGAAGATGTTATCAAGCAGATTGAAAAATGGAATCCTTCTGATAGCAAGCGTTATAACCGTTTTATAAAGAATACTACAGAGATTTTTCGATTACTGCACCCCTATACTGATAAACCTTTTCATGAGTTGAAAAACATGCTGAAAATTTTACCAGGGGTGATTCAGCTTGGCGCATATAAAGGTACTCATCGCTATATATCAAGTTACTTTAAGGATGATTTCCTGAGAAAGGTATTCTCATTTCACCCGCTTCTTATCGGAGGAAATCCATTTCAAACACCTGCACTCTTTCTTTTAATTTTGCAGTTTGAAAAACAATGGGGTGTACACTATGCCACAGGCGGCACGGGTTCAGTAGTGGATGGGCTTGGTCGGCTGTTTCAGGATGTAGGCGGAAATGTGATGCTGAACACCGAAGTAACTGAAATACTGATCAATAACAAAGCAGCAACAGGTGTGCGAATGACAGACGGCTCTGTAATCAAAGCCGATATTGTAATTTCGAATTCCGACGTAGCAAATACTTACCGGAATCTGATTCCGGAAAACCTTCGGAAAAAATATTCAAATCGTAAAATTGACCGCTATCAATACAGTTCATCGTTGTTTGTAATCTATTTTGGAACCAAAAAAAGATATACGGATTCCCCACTTGCACATCATAACATCATCATGTGTAAGAATTATAAAAATCTGCTCAAAGAAATTTTTGATGGCAGCTCATTACCCGACGACCTGGCACTATACCTTCATATGCCAACGATAACCGATTCATCAATAGCCCCTGAAGGCTGCGAGTCATTTTATGTTCTTTCACTGGTACCTAATCTGAAAGCCGATATCAATTGGGATGAAGTATCAGAAGCTTATAAGAATAAAATTCTTCAGTATCTTGAAGATCATTATTTGCCAGGTTTAAAAGAGAATATTATTGCCGAACATTTCATAAATCCACCACATTTCAGCAATACATTAAACAGCCACTACGGAGCTGCGTTTTCTTTTCGGCCAAATTTGCTGCAATCTGCTTACTTCAGGCCTCACAACCGGTCTGAAGAGTTTGAAAATTTATATTTTGCCGGTGCGGGAACACATCCTGGTGCCGGGGTGCCTGCGGTGATGTCATCAGGTAAGATTGTCGCAGAATTAATTGATCCCCGTTAAACATAATCTTTAATTATAATAGGATGCGAAAAGCATATCAATTAGGGTTCTCCAATGTAGAGGATGAACTGGTTATCGATAAGCTGAATGTTACAGGCAAACTTCCAAACTGGATCGAAGGCACTTTATACAGGAACGGACCCGGCATGTTTAAAGCCGGTAATCAACATTACCGCCATTGGTTCGACGGATTGTCGATGCTTCATAAATTTACCTTCAAAAACGGTGGCATATCATATGCCAATAAGTTTTTGCAGTGCAAGGCATATCATGAAGCAAAAGAAAATGACAAAATCAGCTATTCTGAATTTGCCACTGATCCCTGTTATTCACTGTTCGACAGGGTAAAAGAAATTTTTGACCCGAAAATTACCGACAGTGCTAAAGTAAATGTCGCCAGGTTAGGGGGTAAATTTATCGCAATGGGAGAACCGTCGCTGCAAATTGAGTTTGACCCGGAAACCCTGCGTTCTCTCGGCGTGTATACTTATGACGATAAACCAAAACAGCATATTACCACCGTTCACCCACACGAAGTTGATGAACAGGTTATTAATCTTACCACCCGTTTTGGCAGGGTCAGTACTTACCGCTTTATGAGCAGTTCAAAAAGGGAGCGTCCTGAGTTAATTGCACATCACAAGGTAAAAGAACCGGCTTATCTTCACAGTTTTGGCTTAAGCCCATCTTATTTGATTTTAACCGAATTCCCCTATGTTGTAAATCCTTTGAAAATCATTTTTCATGCAAAGCCATTTATTGAAAATTATGTCTGGAAACCGAAAAGGGGAACAAGGATCTTCATATTTGACAGGAAGACCGGTAAGCTGGTAAAACAATTCAAAACTGATCCTTTTTTTGCATTTCATCATGTTAACGCTTTCGAAAAAGGGACAGACCTTTATTTCGATATCGTTTCATATCCTGATCCTGAAATTATTCAATCTTTTTATCTCGACAGGATAACATCTGAGGAGAAAAAGCTCCCGGGGGGCGAATTTCGGAGATATCACGCTGATTTGTCAGGTAAGAAGGAGATTACTTACCGCACACTGTCAGATGAAGCTATCGAATTACCGCGATTTGATTACAACCATTATAACATGGATAGTAATTACCAGTTCGTGTATTCTGTTGGAGTAAATAAGTCCGGGAACAGCAGCTTTTATGATCAGATTGTAAAAAATGATCTCAAAACGGGAGAAGCAAAAATATGGTATGAAGAAAACTGTTTCCCGGGTGAGCCTGTTTTTCTTCCGGCCCCAAACAGAAAAAGCGAGGATGACGGAGTCAATCTTTCGGTTGTTTTGGATGAGAAGAACGGTAATTCTTTTTTACTGATTCTGGATTCTGTTTCTTTTACGGAAATTGCCCGTGCTGTTATTCCACAACCAATCTTATTTGGCTACCATGGTAATTTTTACCAAAATGATCAATAATCCCTGTTTGTAATACATGCTTTCATATATATTGATCATTGTAAGTAGTTTCATCTTATTTCAGCAAAATGAAGGCCACATTGGCGGTACAATCATTGACAGCAGAAACTTACAGCCATTACCCGGTGCTACTGTTTATATTGAATCTTTAAACAGAGGGGTTGCAACAGATGGAGAAGGTAATTTCCTTATCCGGAATATTCCTGCCGGCAGTTATAATCTCTCCTTTCGATTTATTGGTTACTCACCGGTTAACAGGGGCAATGTAGTTGTAGCGCCAAACCGAACTACAACCCTGGAAATACGTATGAATATTGACCTTATTGAAGGTGAAGAGGTTGAGGTAAGAGGTACTTATTTCGAAAGACCAAGAGATGCAATTGTAAGTGCTAATTCTATGGACTTTCAAGAAATTCGCCGCAGCCCCGGTGACCTTGTAGATATTCAGCGCGTTGTGCAGGTTTTGCCGTCTGTAGCGTCCGGAAGCGATCAATTCAATGAAATTATTGTGAGAGGCGGCAATCCGGGTGAAAACCTGTTTCTCATGGATCATATTGAAATCCCAAATCCGAACCATTTTGCAGTTCAGGGTGCGGGTGGCGGCCCTATCAACCTGTTGAATAGTTATATGGTTCGGGAAATTGATTTTTACGCCGGCGCTTTTCCTGCCCGTTATGGTGATAAGGCATCCTCTGTAATGAATATCAGCTTAAGAAATGGTTCGTTCGACAGATTCCAGGGAGAGGGTTCTATTGGAATGGCCGGTGCCGGCGCCCTTCTTGAGGGGCCTGTTTCCTCCAACGGCAGTTTCATATTTTCAGCAAGGCGAAGTTATCTGGACTGGATTATTGCTGCTACAGGCTTAACAGCAGTTCCAAATTATTACAACACACAAGGAAAACTCACCTACAACCTTAGCCAATCTCACACTTTACTGTTAAATGGTGTGTTCGGCAGCGACAGGATTAACATCGAAGGGGGAGATGAAGCCGGTTATGGAAGGGGAGCTGAAAATTTAGATACACAAAATTCACAAATCATCAGCGGAGCTACTCTCCGATCTGTTTGGTCGGATAAATTGTTTTCATTCACAACGGCCTCTGTTGTCCAGAATAATTATTACGTTGAGGTGTATGACACTCCAGGCCGGGATGTTTTTTTTGTGAGCGATTCTAAAGAAAGAGAAATCACCTTTAAAACCGATTTCACCTATCTTGTGAACCAAAATCTTGAATTAAGCTTTGGCGGGAATCAGAAAATTGTAAACCTGTATTACGATATTACGAACGATGCCGATACCCTTTATACTTATCAAAATGGTGATCCGGACCTTATAACAGGCATTTATGCTATTTATCCTGAATACAGGGTTGCCTTTGATGAAACAAGTTTTAAATCTGCTCTCTATTCTCAAGTTACTTATGAATTCCCGGCCATCCTACGTATATCCGGAGGTTTACGATACGATTATTTTGATTATAACTCCTTCAGCTCGCTTAGCCCCCGGCTTGGCCTCTCAATCCCTGCCAGAACAAACACCACTTTTAATGCAGCCTATGGCAAGCACTTCCAGTCTCCGTCTTACAATGAACTGGCAGCCAATGAAGCAAACCGTTTGCTGAGAAACAAATATACAGACCAGTATGTTGTTGGAGTGGAACATCTCTTCCGGGACGACATAAAATTCACACTGGAAGGTTTTCTCAAAGATTATTCAGATGTACCTGTAAGAAAAACCCTCACAACTTCTGATCCGTTGATATTTGACGACGGAACCTTTTTAAATGTAGGTGAAGCAACCTCTAGAGGTATTGAACTCTTTTTGCAAAAGAAACTTGTGAACAGATTTTCCGGTATTGCAAGCTACTCATATTCTGAATCTATAGCAGAAGATCCCAGAACCGGTAATTCATACAATTGGGATTTTGACTACAGGCATATGCTCACGCTCATCTCGGGCTACAGGTTTAGTTTTGAACAAAAAGATTGGTACCAAAGCATGAAGTCGAATTGGTGGTTCTCAATGCTGTCCTGGATTCCTTTTATGCCTGCTGACGAAATAGAGATCAGTTTAAAGTTCAGATACCTGGGCGGCAGGCCGTACACGGCTCCTCTTTACAGGCCTGATTTACGCCGGTGGATTGTTGATGAAAGCCTTTCCTTAAATACAGAGCGATACCCTGCATACCATCGCCTCGATCTTAGGATTGACAAGCGCTTTTCGTACCCCAATATGAATTACGTAATATTCTTTGATATTGTAAATCTGTACAACCGGGATAACGTGTGGAGTTTTCAATATAATGATGATGGCACAATTGATACCGTGCTTCAATTTAATACCCTGCCCGTTGCCGGTATCTCAATAGAATTTTGATCTGTTATTTATAGGTGCTTTTTCCTGCTTCCGGGAAGTTTACAGGGCTGCGCGCCATCAAAGTTGTGGAAACGGTACGGGTATTTGTTTTGGTTGATGGAACTATGATGGAGATAAACTTTTAAACGTATTATACATGAAAAAGAGATTACTGTTATTTATCCTTGTCCAGCTACTTTTTTGCAGCTTCCTTTATGCTCAAAACAACACTATTGACCTTGAAGCTATCAATGAAAAACGAATAACCATGAATAGCAACGGAATGCTGGTTTTGGGCGGCTGGGCAGTGAGCAATCTTGTAATAGGCGGAATCGGAATGACACAAACCGGCGGCACTTCAAAATATTTTCACCAGATGAACGCAGCATGGAATACCGTAAATCTTGCCATTGCAGGTTTTGGATATTATGGAATCCGGAATCAGTCAACGCAGATGGGGCTTTCAGAGACAATATCAGAATTTCACAATTTCGAGAAAATCCTGTTATTTAACGCCGGACTTGATATCGGATATATGGCTATCGGCGCCTTCCTGTGGGAACGGGGACTTCGTAAAGAGAACAACCGCCTGATCGGTTACGGTCAATCCATGATATTGCAGGGAGGTTTTCTGTTTGTTTTTGATGCTGTACTCTATTTATTGAGCCGTTCTGAAAGCAGCCGTTTGATTGAGTCCTTAAACTATGTTCAATTTAACGGGATGGCACTCTCATTGAATATTCCCTTTTAGTTCATCAGGTGACCTTTGCGCGCCGGAGTATTTTGTTGAGGATGCCCGGGAAGAAGCGTTTCACATAAACTGCCATAATTTCATATCCGCCAATATAGATCTCCTCTTTCCCCTTTGCCAGTTTAGGGAGAAGTTTTCGGGCAAATTCTTCAGGACTCATCGCTTTTTTCTGGGCATCTTCCATTTTGGAATATTTCTGCCCCTGGGCGGTTAAAGCATTCACAGTGATATTCGTTTTCACAAACCCGGGACATACAAGAGTCACATGAATATTGTTCTGATACATCTCCTGCCGAAGACAATCGAACCAGCCATGAAGGGCGTGCTTTGATGCAGCATATGCAGACCGGTGCCTTGTACCCAGCTTACCCATTACACTCGATATCACAACAATATGCCCCGATTTCTGTTCGATCATAGATGGCAGAACAGCTTTTGTCAATGCAATTGTCCCGAAAAAGTTAACTTCCATTAATTGCCGGATTGTTTCCATACTTGAATCTGCGGCATATGCCCTCTGGCTGATACCCCCATTGTTAATCAACATATCCACACTTCCAAACAGCGAAATTGCTTCCTCTACCTTGCCGGGCAACTCATCCGCGTCGGAAAGATCAAGTGGTAAAACTTTAACCGTTTCTTCATGATTATGACAACCCTCCTTTACGCGCAGGAGCTCCTCAACCCTGCGGGAAGAAAGAATCAAATGTGTACCTTTTTTATTAAATTCATAGGCAAGAGCCTCGCCAATCCCGGAAGATGCTCCTGTTATCCATACTACTTTTTTTGGAAGTTCCATATGCCGTCCAATGAAAAAATTTAAACTGAATGATTCACTGTTAATTACAGAATCTTTGTATCAAATGATTATTTTAAGCCAATAATAATGTACCTGTACAACAGAAAGTAACAATTTATGAAACCCAAACATACCATATTACTGGTTGAAGATGAAGTAGAGCCGGCAGAAATGCTTGCCAAGTTTCTGGAAATGAATGAATATAATGTGCTGCTTGCTCATGATGGGAAAAAAGCTCTTGAACTTATCGATAAACAAACGAGTAATATACACCTGGCTGTGCTCGATATTATGGTGCCTTATGTAGACGGCAAAGAAATTTGCAGGGTCATCAGGCGCCATCCTGTACTTAACAGTATTCCGGTTATATTTCTTACGGCTAAAGATAAAGAGATAGACGAAATTGAAGGATTGGAGCTTGGTGCAGACGATTATATCTCCAAGCCGGCAAGCCTTAAGCTTGTAAAAGCCCGCATCGATTCTCTGCTCAGGCGCCAGCAACCGCAAAACAGTAAATGGATCCATCATGGCGATTTACTTCTTGATGTTAACGGCAAAGACCTTTTTTATAAAGATTCCCGAATCGATCTTACATCAACCGAATACGCTTTAATGGAGCTGTTTTTTCAAAATCCAAAACGGGTATTCAGCCGTCAGGAAATACTTGAACATATTGGAGGTGATGACCGTTTTGTTTTTGACCGTACCGTTGATGTTCACATTAAGAATCTCAGGTTAAAACTGGGAAATGCTGCTGATATGATCAGAACATATCGCGGCATCGGGTACGGGCTGAACCGCGACTCCCTGCCGGTATGAGCATACGTGCAAAACTGGCCTGGACGTTCATCCTCCTGCTGATTTTTGGAATTACAGCCATAAGCAGTTATTCCATTTTATTCATCCGAAATTACCTTCTCAGCGAGGGAGAAAAACAGATCATCAATGATACACGCTGGCTGGCCATCACAATACAGAACCTTCGAAGTGATGATGATTTTGAAACGAACCTCAATGAAATAGCAACTGCTTCCGGTTACAGGCTCGCGATTTATGATGAAAACGGCCTTCTTTATGCTGAAGTACCCTTTCATGAATTTCCCGAAGCCTCGAGACAATTAGAAAGCGATCTGCGCGAAAATTTTGTCCGTAACGGTGCCATGATTGTGGAAGATAATACCAATAACGACCTTCTCGTGGCTTATACTCTGTTAATGCCGATACATAATGCAGCAGCTTATCTGAAAGTAACCATTCACAAGGAACTTATATATGAACCTATTAAAACCATACGCTGGATCATTTATACCGGTATGTTTATTTCTATAGGCCTTGTGCTTCTTGTAAGTATCACATTTTCAAGAAGTATTACCCTGCCTATTTTACAACTTGAAAAGGCCGCCCGGGAAATATCGGATGGAAATACGAACCAGAGCCTGAACCTGGACCGCTCAGATGAAATCGGTACACTTGCAAAATCTCTGAACCGAATGGCTGATCGCCTTCGTACAGATAACCTTGAACTAAAACGGCTTTACCAGAAACAGAATCAGTTCTTTGCAGACATAACCCATGAAATTCGAAATCCATTGCATACCATAGCTGGTTCACTGGAAATGCTTAAAATGAGCGGCCTTGATAAAGAACAGAAAGAAAAATATATCCTTACAGCCGAAAGACAGACACAGCGTATAAACCGGCTATTTAAAGATCTCGTTACCCTGCAGCGATACGATTCAGATGATCAGTTTATTCAAAAACAAACGTTTGACATTCAAAAAATCGTCTCTTTTATCAGGGAAATTCTTGAGCCGGAAGCCCTGGAAAAGGGGTTGCAATTTAACACAAATGTAGGCCATTTCAACGTTTACGGCGACCCTGATAAAATTGAACAGGTTTTGGAGAACCTGGTCACCAATGCGATTAAATTTACTTCCGAAGGCAGTATTGAAATTACGGCCCGCGAAGAAAATGAAAAAGTGGTATTGGAAGTTAAAGATACCGGGATTGGTATATCCGAAGAACATCTCGACCGTTTATTCGACCGTTTTTATCGGACAGATAAAGCCAGGTCACGCGATAAAGGCGGCACAGGCCTGGGGCTATCTGTAGTAAAAAGTATTCTTGATGCCCATGGTTCCGAAATTCATGTAGAGAGTACCCCCGGGGAAGGGAGCAGGTTTTGGTTCAATTTGCCAATGTCGTAATGAAACCGTTACTATTTCAGACACACTCTTCTTTTAATTAGACAGAATCTAAGTTATCACTCTTCACGTTTCCTTCACAAAAATATCGTTGTTTAAGTTGTTGAAAACCCCGCAGGATGACTCAAAAATTGATTTTATGCGAATTGGTATAGTTTTAATGAACTTGGGAGGCCCTACTCACGAAGACAATGTGAGAATCTTCCTGAAAAACCTTTTTAGTGATGAAGATATCATAAAATTAGGTGGCGGATCTGTTCAAAATCTTTTCGCAAATGTAATTTCAAAATTTCGTGCCCCTAATGTAGCCAAAGACTATAAGGAAATTAACGGCTGCCCGAAAGGCTGCACCGGCAGCAAGCACTGTTTTAACAGGCAAAATAAGGTTGTATCTGACTGCTGCTCGCCTATTAACGGACTCACAGAAACGCAGCGCAGATCATTGGAGAAATATTTTAAGAAAATTCTTCCCGATCATGAAGTCGGCGTCTACACATGTATGCGTTATTGGTTACCGTTTGCTGATCAGGTTATGGATGATATGTTAGAAGATGGCATCACACATGCGGTACTTATGCCTTTATACCCACAATTTTCATGGACTACAACCGGCAGCAGCTTCCGTGACTGGGAAACTGTACTGAAACAAAAATTTACCAATGGCAAAAAGCCCTGGAAAGAGTTTCATGTAAAAAACTATTATCTTAATGAGAGTTACCTGAGTGCCATCAATAACAGGATTGACCAGGCACTTTCGGTGATGGATGACGATACAAGACGAAAAACCCATTTTATTTTCAGCGCGCATGGCACCCCGTTACTCGAAGTTCGCAGCGGGGATCCATATACAGTCGAAATCAAGGAAACAATGGAAGCGGTAATGGCACGGCGTGAGGAAAAAAATTCATACTGGCTCAGTTTTCAGTCGAGGGTAGGCCCGCAGAAATGGACTCAGCCAAACACGGAAGACCTGGTGAAACGCCATCTTGAGTATGGGATAAAAAACTTTTTAATGGTACCGATTGCTTTCGTTACCGATCATATTGAAACTCTCTACGAACTGGGAGTCGAGTTAGTTGAGGATATGGAAGAAGAAGGATTTGAATTTGAAAATTACAAGGTGATGGAGGGGCTGAACGATCACCCCAATTTTATCAAAGCATTGGCAGAGGAAACGCTGCAGTGCCTGAAACATGAAATTCCGGCAGAAGCCGTTCAATGGGAAGATTTGACAACTGAAAAATCAGTAACCGTTTAGGGATGGTTCATCCAACAATTCAGGATTTTACAACAATAGGCATCAATCACTGGGATGCACCGGTTGAGGTGCGTGAAAAATTCAGCCTTGATTCCGATAGCAAAAAACGTATGCTTGATGGAGCCAGAAGAGAAGGAATCACCAGTATGTTTGTGGTATCTACCTGTAACCGTACAGAGGTGTTTTCACAGGGAGCATCAACAAGTGAGCTCATCAGGCTGCTTACCAATTACAGCAACGGTTCTCTCGATGATTTTCATAATTACGGCTTTGAACTGGAAGGCCAGCGCGCCATTCAACACCTTTTCCAGGTAGCCACAGGCCTTGATTCACAAATTCTAGGCGACCTTCAAATCGTGAAACAGGTAAAGGAAGGGTACGAGCTTTCTGCAACGCATGATATGATTTCAGGCGAGTTGCACCGTCTCATACAACATGTATTCCGTGCGCATAAACGCTCACGTAATGAAACTTCGCTGGGCCAGGGTGCAGCAACCGTAGCATATGCCGCCGTGAAATTTGCACTGCGAACATTCGAAAATCTTATCAATAAAAACATCCTGCTGGTTGGCACCGGAAAAATCGGCAAGGTAACCTGCAAGAACCTGGTCAATCTCGGCGCAAGTAAACTTACACTGATAAACCGGTCACGAGAACGGGCCGAGTTTATTGCCGGCAAGTTTAACCTCCAGGTTGCCGACATGGATCAGCTGCCCGAACAGATTGCAGAGGCAGATCTTGTAATTGTGGCTACCGGTGCAAGCGAACCGGTAATCCGTCCGGAACATATGCTTCCATCTATACGGAAGCCGAAATTTAAGGTAATGCTTGATCTGTCAGTACCCAGAAATATTGATCCGAAAGTTGCAGCCCTCGATTTTGTGGACGTAGCCAATATGGATATGCTCAGTGATGTAACAGATGAAGCTTACAAAAAACGGGAAGAAGAAGTGCCGCTGGTGAAAAAAATTATTGATGACGAATTCTCGAATTTTGCACACTGGCTGGATGAACAGCGGGTAGTTCCCACGATTAAGGCACTTACCCATAAATTTGAAATGATCCGTGAAGACGAACTTAATTTTTTCAAAAATAAAATTGAAACGGATGATTTTGACAAAATCGATAAGTTAACCCGGCGTATTGTAAAAAAGATTGCAGCCTACAGTATAGAGCATCTGCGCGACCACCATAACTCAGACGAAGTAGCTGAAATGGTCGCCAAAATGTTTAAGCTCGAAGCCAAAAACGGGCATGACTGACCCCATCCGAATTGGTACAAGAGACAGTGAGCTTGCAACCTGGCAGGCAAAAACAGTTGCTGCAAAGCTTCAGGCTCAGGGTTATGAAACCGAATTGGTTTTTGTTAAATCAGAAGGAGATCTTGATCTGACTACTCCACTCACGGAAATGGGAGGCAA
>RECI01000247.1 GCA_007694095.1 Balneolaceae bacterium
CTTTGATTAACATATCAGATTTACAGATAGCGTACGATTCCGGGTTGATTTCCTGGCCAAAAACTTTGAGTTCCGCTTTTGGGTTTAACTCTTTTATATAGGCCTCTCCAACAGAAAGCATACCACCCGTGCCAGAAGCCGGATCATACATGGTTTTTACAATACCTTCCTGAGTCAGCATGTCCCGGTCTTCATTGAACAGCACATTAACCATGAGTTTGATCACTTCTCTTGGTGTAAAGTGCTCTCCCGCCGTTTCATTGGATTGCTCTGCAAACCTTCTGATCAGGTCTTCGAAAACATACCCCATTTCCATAGACTCCATATCGGAGAGGTCAATTTCCTGAAAAGCCTTGACAACCTGGAAAAGGATATCCGCTTTGGGATCATCCATACGGTCAATATGATCATCGAAACTGAAATATTCAATGATTTCTCTGGCGCTTGTTGAAAAGCCGTTAATATAGTTTCTGAGGTTTGATGAAACATTATCCGGATCAGCAACGAGTTTATCGAAATCAAATTTACTTCGGTTGTGGAAATTGAATCCCGCTACATTATTCAGAAATAAATCCTTAGCAGTTTCTTTATGTGAAGCCACTTTGGGAAGGTTATCAAGAACTTGTTGTTTGGTTGGAGCCAGTACACAATCCAAACGGCGAAGCACCGTCATCGGCAAAATTACTTTGCCATAATCGGATTGTTTGTAATCACCCCTAAGTAAATCGGCAACTTTCCAAATAAGGTCAGCTTTTTCTCTGAATGTTGTCATTATGTGGATTTGTTCAATTTTTATGAAATGGTGGCATAGTTTAATATAGTCCGGATTAATATACTTGAATATCTGATTCTTTCTTAAAATGGGATTGGCAGTTTTCCGTTCTATAACGGTTCGGCAAATAACCAGCGCGGCTAAGTACTTGAATGCAAGCGACTAAACGAAAACGTGCCCTGTTGTTTTGCTTTGTTATGCATTTTCAGTTAAATTATCTCTACTAGAAGTTCATTTAAAGTACATGTTAATTTGACTAATTGATCATTTAATAGCTATGAAAGCTCTAATTGCTGCCAAAGACGAATTTAAACTAAAGACAAGACAATCATTGTCAGATGATAAAAAATGGTATGTTTTGGAGGTTGAAAATGAAGATGAACTACTATATGGCCTAAGTTCAGAAAGTCCTGAATTAGTAGTTTTAGATACAGAGAGCATAAATGTTAAGGATATTTTGGATAAAGTAAACCTCTTACACGGAGGTACCAAAGTATTATTTTTGTTAGAAAGTGATAAACTTGATGCTTCTGAAATAATTAGAAACTATTTGAGGCCAGGATTATCTGATTATATCTCAAAACCATTTGACTTAGAATTTTTAAGACACAGAATTATTTCGTTGATATCTACAAATTATTCAAGATCAGATTTTCACCTTGAAAAGATTAATCTACCTAATTTACACGATAGTGCAACCGGAAGGCTTGATGCAAAAAAAATAAAGGATGAGTTGGGGATAAGTTTGAAATCATTATCAAAAATTCTTGGTAAAAATTACAGGGCTTTGCACAAAACCCCTCATAGTGAAAATATCCAAAAGCAATTGGCTGTTTACAAAAGAATAATTGAAATACTATATGATTTATTTGAAAAGCCTGAGGACATAAATATTTGGCTGAATAGCCCAAATGTGGATTTTGGAGATAGGTCTCCTATAAGCATAATCAAGGAGGGACATGCAGATGCTGTACTTGATTTACTTAAAAATATACAAGAGGGAACTGCAACCTGATGTTACCAGAAAGTGAATTGAAAAATCATTTTTCAACTTGTCCACTAAAACGTGTCCAGGATAGGTTATGGAGGGAAATAAATACAGAATACATTCTTGAGACAAAACCAAAACCGTTGTATTCTGATGGCCCTGTAAAATCAGGAGCCAGATTTACACCCAAGGGTGGCTTTCGTACACTATATTTGACGTATGATAGACAAACAGCATCTCTTGAAATACAAGCATCATTTAAGAAAAATGATGGAAAGATCATCGATTTGGCTGATAGGTCAACAACGATTCTGCCAATTGATGTAGATTTAGATGCAGTTCTTGATCTGACTGACACCAACATACTTGACTTGTTGAAAACAAATACCTCTGAGCTTACTGGAGAATGGCGATATACCCAAATTACTTCGGTTGCAGTGACACAAATATTAGGCCAGGCTGCATTTGAATCAAAAAGGATAAAAGCAATAAAATACCATTCAGCTAAAGATCCATATCAAGGAAGGTGTTTAGCGGTATTTATTGATCGTCTTGTTAAAGGAGAAGACCAAATAGTTTGTGTTGATAATTCAAAAAAACTATCTGAAATAATACCTTGAGTTGTTTGGTAAGATGCATTACATATTATTGATGAACATACCCCATTCCAATAAATATAACAACACAGGGCCTTACAGCTTTCTGCATATGGTTTTTTTAAATGTTCAGACATGTGATTCAATAAAAATGGTTTGAACTTGCAACCGGCAACAAAACGATTGGCCGAATTTCATTTGTAGCATTTGTATGAATAGTGGGAGAAACCAATTTGAGAGAAATCAGAATTAACCCTATTGGAGGTATCACAATGAAAGGTTATACATACTCTCAGGCCTGGCAACATCACCTGCGGCACTGCTGAAGAGTGCATTGCTCGTCTGCCGGGTAACCTTGGATGTCATCTTAAAGCTAATCCATATCAATATCAATTCGTCAGCCCAAAACTGCCAAAAAGTGATCGCTTTGGGACACTGGGCTGACGAAGCAGTAGAATTATGCCACACGCAAGCGAATGAGTGTGAAAAAAAGTGGAGAAGTGGCTTAGGCCGAATTTGGGGTATTGAGAGGGGGTGAGGTTTTGGTTTTTGTTCTGTATGGCAATCAATTTTAAAGTCGAGCAATAACGATTACACGTCAGCAGGTAATGCTAATTAGCCAACGGTACTCTTTTGTTTTAGATATTTATCCCTGAGATTAGCAATAGTTAGTCCTTCCTCAGTTTTCCAGCTAGTCCAACCGTTCACAGTTTGACGGTCGCTACCAGCATCTTGAATACCAGCTAATGCTGCATAACTCGGACTACTAAATTTCTGGCCAAGAAATTCTAACGAACCATCATCAAGAACTACAGCTTTATATCTTTTCTTTTTCCCATTTCGCGGTTTGTAGTCCATAATCAAATTACTATGAGACTCAATAATTTCTGCTTCTATCAAATCTGATAGCGTAACATCATATCGCGTTACATCTTGAGATGATTCATCAATATCCTTTTCCTTTTCGGTGTCTATTTCAGGTTTAAACTCCTCAGGAAATTCATAGATTATGTTTGATGGGTTTTTGAATTCAATAAATTTTGAAATTACCCATAGTTTAACATTGTACTTCAATGTTCTGGCCCACTGTTTTAGGTCTTCGGAAATACTGTCAATTGGAACACCTATTACGGGCTCTTTTTCTAAGATTTCTTGAATTACTTTTCTGACATTTATTTCTCGAATACCCAATTCTTGGAATTTTTCACGAGTGGTCTCATCTTCTGAGTATGTTTCAACTGCTAAATCCTGAATAATCTTCTTTGAATAAGGTTGAAGTGAGGCGATTACTTGTTTGGAAACTTGTGGTGCAATGTGATTCCATACAGAATGATGAAGCAATTCAGCCTCAACTAAATACCATTTTTGAGATGCTAAATCAATGGCAAAACCATCCGGAATAGTACCAGCCCCATCACCGGTTTTGATTTTCTTTTTTGGGAGGTATATAGAAGAAGGACCAAAAATGTGTTCAAAATTATCAATAACCACCTGTTCTAATTCTGCCTCGCTCTCAAAAGGGGATTTGATGAATTTTCTATCGTTTAATATTAGCATAAGTATTGATATTTAATAAGGTGGCTAAAATATTCTCAATGAACATACCCCATTCCAATAAATATCACAACACAGGGCTTTACAGCTTTCTGCATTCGGTTTTTTAATAAAATGTTCAGATATGTGATTCATTAAAAATGTATCAAACATGTAACAGGCAGCAAAACGATTGGCCTGTTTTCACTTTAAGCCTTAGTATAAAAAGTGAGAGAAGTCAATTGGAGAGAAATCAGTGTTTACTCTGTTGGAGATATCACAATGAAAGTATATACATATTCCCAGGCCCGTCAAAAATTGGCAAAACTGCTTATTGAAGCACGCAGGGAAGGAGAGGTACAGATCAAACGGAGAGACGGTCAGACGTTTGTCATAAAACCGGTTAAGGAGGATGTATCTCCATTGGATGTAGCCGGAATTTCGACGGATATAAGCCTGGATGAACTGAATGAAGCCGTGCGGGAGAGCAGGGAGAGGTTTTCGGGTGGTTGCTTTGAAAGCTGTAGAGTTCATCGTTGAACAGATTTGTAAATCGAAAAAATTTTGTGTTTTTTTGCCACTAAGGCTCGAAGACTCAAAGCAGCACAAAGGTTATTAATGTCACCTCCTCAATGGGTTGCCCGCTCAACTATGTTAAAACTTCGTTGAGCAGGCCCTACTATATTGAAATTTCGTAGGGCAGGCTCTACTACGTTACCCACTGCCGTTTTCCTCAATGTTGAGAAGTTTCAAAAGGGCAGAGGCCTTCTCACTGACAGCAAGAGTAATCAATTGATTCATAGACACTCCTTCCTTCTCGGCCATTTCTTTCTGGCGCTTATTTATGGATTGTAGAAATTCAGGAAAAACGTTCAATTTCAGTAGCCGAAAACCACTCAAACCGCTACCTTATGAAAACAAGAAATCCCGAAAACCAACGATATATTTATGCCGAAAAAAGAGATCGAAGAACGACAGAAAAAATTACTGGAACTAACCCAATCTTTTTGTGACGAAAAACTTGACGATGAGTATTTACAAGTATGTGAGAAACTGATCAACAAGATGGGTAGAAAAAGAGAAGTGCCTTTCAAACGGGGTAAGCTCGATATTTGGGCTGCGGCAGTTATTCATGCTGTTGGATCCGTCAACTTTCTGTTTGACAAGTCCTTTGAGCCGTATGCAACGGTTTCTGAAATCAATGACTATTTCGGGACCAGCAGTTCCACAGTTTCACAAAAGTCCAAAATAATCAGAGATATGTTCAATATGGGCTATTTTGATTCTGAATTCTCAACAGCCAGAATGAACGACATGAATCCCTTTAACAATATGGTAATGGTTGACGGGTTCATAGTTCCGCTGGATTCCCTTTCCGAAGAACATCGGATTTCAGCTATCAGCAGTCAGCTGTCAGATTAGGCCATGTTCAGGTTTATGCCAGTTAACCGAAAAGAATACTCAGCATAGCATATACCCCAATATAACGGAACAAGATATCGGATAGCTGATAGCTGAAAGCTGATGGCTAATCACCGATACTCAAAAGGCTGTACAGTCAAGGGATATCCCCGGTCAGCTAACTGTGATTTATTCACCCGGAAGCACTACCTTGTGTTAGCCGCCGGGATAATCTATAGCTTAGACGCTGAAAAATTTTGCCGGAAATGACGGACTGTTAAAATTTCAATTGTATCTGGGCTAATCGCATAAATAACTCCATAATTCTTATGAACAAGGATCTCCCGAATTTTGTCATTCCTTATTTCCGGTAAAACTCTGCCTGATTCAGGGTTTTGTTTTAATTTTTAAACCTTCGTTTCGAACTGATCTATTAGTGCTAAAGCTGCATCCGGATTATCTTCAGAAATATAGTCGAGATTTTTTTTGGTTTTGGTTCTGGCAGTGGGCGACCAAATAATTTTCATGATGAGTATTCAGCTCTCAATTCACTAAAAAATTCATCCTGGCTAACACCTTCACCATTATCCAGTTCTCTACGGGCAGTGGATAATTCTTCCAGAAGCTGAACCTTATCAAGCAATTTTTGATAATCTTCTACATCAATTAATACTGCAGAACTTTTACCATGCTGGGTAAGTATAAGCGGCCGGTGATTTGATTTAACACGCTCTATATAAGAGGCTGCATTCGCCCGGAAATCTGAGAGTGATCGAATATCCTGGTCAAGTTGAATTTGCGAGATGATTTAGGAATGTTAATTTTCGTTCTATTAAAAGTACAAAATTTAAGACAAAATATTGTATGAAATCATTTTCGAAGAACCAAGCGAACAAGTTGATGAGCCGAATAAGACGCCTAATCGGCTCATGATTTGGGTATAAATTGAGCTGAATAAATGGTATATTCGGCTCATGACAACCTATAATTGGCAACAAAGCGATTGGCCAAATTTCACCTACAGCCTTGGTGGGTTAGAGGAGGAACTGTTTTCGTTTGCCGAAAAAGTTGGGCGTGTGACAGGAAAGTGGCAGGCCTTGCCGGAAGATACCCAACAGGAAAGCCTGATCCATGTGATGGCAGCCGAAGCAATGAAAACTTCCGAGATCGAGGGAGAATATCTTAGCAGGAAAGATGTGTTCTCTTCGATCCGTAAAAATCTCGGCCTTCTTAACAAAACAGAACAGATCAAAGACCGGCGCGCTGCCGGTGTGGCCGACCTGATGATTCAAGTTCGCAATACATGGAACAAACCACTTACAAAAGAGACCCTTTTTTCCTGGCACAGGATGTTGCTTGAGGGTAATGAAACAATTTTGATCGGGGCATGGCGCACCCACAAAGAACCATTGCAGGTTGTGTCCGGAGCAATCGGTAAGGAGAAGATACATTATGTAGCACCTCCCTCTTTACGGGTGCCGCAGGAGATGCAGCGGTTTATCTGCTGGTACAATGATTCAGCTCCTGATGGAAATAAAGGACTAAGACAGGCTCCTATACGTAGTGCGATTGCACATCTTTATTTTGAAACGATTCATCCGTTTGAAGATGGGAATGGCCGGATTGGGCGGGCTATTGCCGAAAAGGCTTTGTCTCAGGGTATTGGCAGGCCTGTATTACTTAGCCTGTCCGATACTATTGAATCCAATAAGAAAGCCTATTATGATTCCCTTAAAAAAGCCCAGCGCTCGAACGATATAACCGATTGGCTGCATTACTTTGTTGAGAGTATTCTGGATGCTCAGTCGAAGACAGAAGAACTGATCGATTTTACCCTGCGAAAAGCTACGTTTTTTGATCGCTACAGAGACCGGCTAAACGATCGGCAACGAAAGGTAATCAACCGGATGCTTGAAGAAGGACCGGAAGGTTTTAAGGGTGGTATGAATGCCAAAAAATATGTCAGCCTTACAAAAACCTCCAAAGCTACTGCCACACGAGACATGCAACATTTAATGGAAATTGGAGCTTTCAGGCGATTAGGGGATGCGGGTGGACGCAGCACGCGGTATGACGTGAATCTTTAAAGAATGATCCGGATTATCTTGATTTTAAAATATCAATATGAAGCAACTGTTCTTGCCTGATCACATGGATTATGTAAACAATCTCATCTGCCAGCCGATAAAATATTCTGCAAGGCGGCATTACGATTTCCCTGTAAACAGATACTTCAAATTCTTTTAAAGGTTTACCACTCTTTGGGTGGTCCGCTAAATGGTCGATTCGCTTAAAAGCCTCTCGGACTAAATTTTTTGCTGCTTTTGGATTGTCCAATGAAATATAATCGGCAATTTCATCCAATTCCTGGAGTGCAGGTACAGTCCATATTATTCGAGCCATCGGGCCATACGTTTTTTGGCATCTGCATGGGTTACTACCCGATCTTCAAGAATGGCCTTTTCACCCCTTGCCAGACCTTCCAGCAGTTTCAATCTCTTTTGGATCTGTTCAAAATGATCTACGTCAACCAGGTAAGCAGATGGTTTTCCGTATTCAGTAATCAATACAGGCTCTTTTTCCTCTCTTAGCTCCTTTAAAAGTCTTGTTGCCTGACGTTTGAGTGTTGTAACAAGTTCTGTTTTCATAGTGATACTATAGTACTACTTTTCTGAATATTTGGCAAATTTCCTAAGCCGGATAAACCAGCTCATTTTTTGAACCCCGACAGAAATATCGGGACAAGCGTGATAACGAATTCCCCACAAAGTGATCCCTTCGGGGCAAACCATAAATTCCAAATTCCAAAATGTTAGTATCAATATTTAGCTCTCAATTCACTAAAAAATTCCTCATGGCTCACACCTTCCCCATTATCCAGTTCTCTTCGGGCAGTGGATAACTCTTACAGAAGCTGAACCTTATCAAGCAGTTTCTGATAATCTTCTACATCAATTAATACTGCACAACTTTTACCATGATGGGTAATAACAAGCGGCCGGTAAGTTTGATTTAACAAGCTCTTTATAAGAGGCGTAAATGGTCGCAATCGGATCTATAAATCTTCCAAAGCCTGAATCAGTTCGGATTTTTTCATATTGGAATATCCTTTAACCTTAAGCTCTTTGAACTACTCCCCATTCATTGGACCAATGGTTAAGGATTATTAGTTAGAAGTTAAGCTGCCCGGTGATACATATCCACTGGCTTTTTACGGTCAATACCCTGATGTCTTCGATGGTTGTATTTGTCTACAAACTTTCTGACGCCAAAGAACAGGGATAAGCCTGTTTGTGCAGGATTCAGGTAGATGTACTTTTGTTTGAGTGTTCTGAACCAGCGTTCAATAATGGCATTGTCAGTAGCCCTTCCTTTGCCATCCATGCTGATTGCAATGCCCAGATCGTTCAGCCAATCTACCCAGTGAGCACAGGTATACTGAGCCCCCTGATCGGAGTTGATGATCTCCGGTTTGCCATAGGTTGCGATAGTTTGCCTGAGCAAGGCTGTTTGATTCTCTTTCTCCAGGCTATTGGATACCTGCCATCCAACGATAAAGCGGCTGTACAGGTCAATGATCGCCGTCAGGTACATAAATCCGCGCTTCATGGGGATATAGGTAATATCGATAGCCCACACCTGATTGGGGCGGGTAATGTCCAAATGGCGTAACAAATAGGGATGCACATACTTGGCGTGTCCCAGTCTGGAGAGATTCCTCTTTGGATAAATGGGCTCTACACCCATTTTTCGCAGCAATCGCCGGATTCGCTTGATGTTGTAGCGCATTCCAATCTCGGCCAGTTCATCCTGCATACCTATCACACCCAAAGTCGGGTCTTCGGTAAACAGCCGGTCCATGGCCGTCATCAGGCGCAGGTTTTCCAGCGATTCGCCCACTCCTTTGTAGTAAATGGTGCTTCGTGGCACACCCAACAGCTCACATTGACGGCGGATAGAAATCTCCTGCGTGGGATCGATCAACGTTTTTCGCTGACTCACAGTCCGGTCCTCTTTAAGTTTTTTTTTAAGAAATCATTTTCCACTTTCAGTTGTCCGATCTGAGAGTACAGCTCTTTGATATCCACCTTGTCGCTATCGTCGCCCGATGAGGGTGACCCATCAAAGGCCAGGGAGGCATTATCCAAAAACTCGCGTTTCCATTTGGAGATTTGATTGGGATGGATTTCAAATTGACTGGCCAGTTCAGTGAGTGTCTTGTGTTCTTTGAGTGCCTCAATGGACACAGTGGCCTTGAATATGGCGGAGAATTTACGTCTGCTTTTTTTCATTGGTTTGATTTGTTTTGATGTGAATATACAAACTTAACCAATGGTCTTAATTTTGGGGAGTATTACACTTTGGCCAGGTCATACAGTTCCTTAAATGTTAATTCGGAGTAATCCTTTACGTCCCGTTTTAAATTTTTGACTGTATTATTCGTTTTCGTGAGGATCGATTCCGTACTGTTTTTAAGCTGCCGGCTCAGTTCTTCGGTGTTTTTTTTGATCTCCTTGAGATACTTGTCTGCATTTTTTGCTAATTTTTTCCTGGTGTTCTTTCCTTTATCAGGAGCAAACAGTACGCCCAAAAGGGCTCCTCCTAGAGCACTTGAAATAGCAACAAGAATTAGTTTATCCATTTGCATTGAATCATTTTTTTTGTTGAACTGACTGATAAAATTTTGAAAATCTTTCATATCGAGCATCGCCATAATTAGTGATTTTAAGTTAATGTTTATTTAACTATCAAGAATCAGCAACAACATTTAAGCATCCACCCTCCTTGATTCTGTGATTTACACAGAGAACTTGTTAGAATTTTTTTAAGTGTAACATGTAGATAACGTAATTTTTTTTGATAAAATTTCAAATTTTACTACGCTAATATGAAAATGCGGATGTTTAAAATAGAAGGATTATCAGAAAAGGTAATAGGTACTTACGTGCGTTCGATAAGCTGTTTTCGGGAAAAGCCGCATCGGGACACTTCCCAACAAGTCATGATCCGGTTATTGATGCCGGATCATTTCCTGTCGAAAAGCACCTGTTTCACTCTTGATTTATTGTTTTGACACTTAGCTCTCTCTCTCTCTCTCTCTCTCTCTCTCTCCGTCAATTCATTGAAATACCGGTCTGGGTCATCTCTGCTCTTGCATCTTCAATTGCTGATTGCAGATTAACCAATTCATTTTTCAGATAAGATCCATTTCTCACTGTTCTGTCAGAAATTGACGCGATGGATGTGATTCCTTTGGTTGTTAAATCGTTTGAAATAAACGATTCTAATTCGGATACATCAGAAACATAAGTTCTGAATGCTTCTTTTACGCCCTTATTGTTTTCGCCAATTCTATCATAGATATTGCCGAGAGCTGCACGGCGTTCATCATTTCTTCTTTGTAAGTCGGGGTTATCATATTGGTTCTTATCTTTGTCCCAGGCATCGAAGTATTTTTTGCCGCTTTTGGTCATTTGATTGGCATGTTTTGAGAAATTTTTCTCCATCTTCTCAATTTTCGACACATTGTTAGAATACACTTCAAATGCTCTCTTTACGTCTGCCTGGCCGGGTTTGGTTAATTCATCCAGGGAGGCCCCGATGGCATCAAGTTGTACAACAATAAGTTTAATGTCGTTATCTACGGTTCGCATACCAGATTGAACATCTTCTGACCGCTGCATTCCGGTTGTTGAGCAGGCTGCCGCTGTTATCGTAATTGCCAGTAGAAGAACGGCGACAGCAATACCCGGGTTAGTAAATTTTTTCAT
The DNA here is from genome assembly GCA_007694095.1 of Balneolaceae bacterium. GTDB lineage: Bacteria > Bacteroidota > Rhodothermia > Balneolales > Balneolaceae > Rhodohalobacter. The sequence goes on from RECI01000247.1 coordinate 11,062, forward strand.
GAGGGTGTCCATAATTATCCGCCAACTGCGGGATCGTTGTGAAGTAATTATCACAAGTTAATATCAAGAAAATACAGACAGATGTTGTTACATCGATTCGGACATTGTTTACATATTTAACTGTCGAACGTTTTTCTTGGCAAGGATGGACGTGCTTAATGAATCGAACGGTGGTTATTCATATCTTCGGGCAGGGGATAGCTGTAACTTAAAAAGCCGGATGGTTAAACCGGTAGTTAATTTTGTGAGTTTCGAGAAGCAATATTCTGGCGCTCTTTTTTTAAATCACTGAAAAAAGCCGGAGTGAGACCGGTATATTTTTTGAATTGTGCAATGAGATGCTGCTCGCTTTTGTAATGGAGTATGTATGAAATTTCGGGCAACGACATATCTTCGTATAAAAGAATTTCTTTAACCCGTTCAACCTTTTGGGTCACAATGAACTGAATCAAAGACATCCCCACAACTTCCGAAAATATTTTTAAAACCGATTCGTTTGCCTCATCTACGTTTTTACTGATAATTTCTGAATAGGTGAGCTTTGGCAATTCGTCAAAATAATGAATCACTTCAATGATTGTATTGATGATCCGTTCAACCAGTTTACTTTCGCGAACATCCAATAAATCCAGTCCCGACTTCCTCAAATTTCTTCTCAGAGTATTCAATTCCTTTTGAGTGATTTCATCAAGAAACTCAATGGCTCCGTATGGTAAGATAGAATGTTTGATTTCCAGCTTTTTCAGTTCATCTCTAACGATCATTTTGCAGCGTAAACTCACCATATATCTCACATACAGCTTCAAGTTCACAAATGTTTTGTCATCTTTATTCTCAATAACGATATCCGGGTTCATCATTTTTTAAAAATTGTTTAATCATTTGTAAGGTACAAATAATATAATGGCAATTTTCATCTGTATCTAAAAAAAGAACGACAGGCTCTCTTTTCCTGTTGTTCGGATTGCTCAATCTTTACCCTCTTTTTTGAATTTCATACAATCTCTTGTGAATTGGTTGTAACAATGATCTGCTATCCGACAATTAATGAATCATAAATAAATCAGCTCACATCCTCATATCCGCTTTTAATTACGGTTGATATCATTTTAAATCTGTTGTTAGCCTTGATTGAATTACGGGAATGAGCCGGTATAATAATGGATTGTCCGGTTTCTAAAAGAGACGAATTACCGTCAATTGTAATTTCCGCCTTGCCATCAATAACCTGGATAAATGTGTCGAACGGAGATATTTTTTCCTCCAGCTTTTCACCGGCATCGAATGAAACAGCACTTATATTTCCCGTTGTTTTTTTAATAATCGTTTTAATGACAACGGAATCCGGGACGTATTCAATAATTTCCACAATGATAAATGCTTTTGATTTTTCAAATTCTAACGCTTCCATTCATATTCCAATTTTTGTGGATTTAACCGGTTTTAAATATTCTAATCTTATCAATATCAATTCCAGATTCTTTACTAACCTCCGACTAATTAAGTTCAAAAATTCTCTGTACTTTTGTGTTACAAATCAATCATACAATCTTACATAAATAACAGGTTTCAGAATATATCCTGATTGAAACCCGGACATAGTTTTAGAACAAAAACTTGAGAATGGAAACAGGGAGAGAGATAATAAAAGTGGGATATCTGTAACAATTCTCAAAACTATTGTAAAGATTCCGCGGCGCTATTTCTCTAATTTTATGTGTGTGTATGTAATAAAATGAAGCAGAATTGAATGGCAATCGTTGAAAAAGTTACATTTAACAACCGAACCAGCCGCGAGTTTGGAAAAACCGTAAAACAACGGGTGGATCAATACTTTGAGGAGAAAGGGATTTCCAGGCATGCCAACGTGCAGATGATTGTAAAAACCGTTCTGTTGCTCAGCCTCTATTTAGGTTCTTATGCATTGATTATTTCCGGGCAGCTTTCACTCACCGCCATGTGGTTTTTGACTTTTATCATGGGTATAGGAATGGCTGGTGTCGGTTTTTCCATTTCTCATGACGCCCTTCATGGGGCATACTCTTCCAATAACAAAGTGAATCGCGTTCTTGGATTTACATTCGACATGCTTGGAGCCAACGGTTATATCTGGAAAATCACACATAATATTATCCATCACACCTATACCAATATCCAGGGCCATGACGAAGACCTTGAAGTGGCAGGCTTTATTCGTCTTTCACCTCATTCTGAACATAAAACAATCCATCGAGTGCAGCATATCCTGGCATTTTTTGCCTATAGCCTGGCGATGTTATTTTGGGTTTTCATCAAGGATTACAAAAATTTTCTGAAACCGAATATAGGCCCATATAATAACAAGAGTCATCCGCTAAGCGAATGGATTATTCTATTTGTTACCAAGGGCCTGTACTATACCTATATACTTATTATTCCATTTTTGCTTCTCGATATTACCTGGGTTCACCTTTTGATCGGGTTTACAACAATGCATTTAACAGCTGGCCTCATTATGGGCGTTATCTTTCAGCTGGCACATGTTGTTGAGGAAACAGATCATCCCCTGCCAAACGAAGAGAATATGATTGATGAGCACTGGATGATTCATGAAATGGTGACTACCAATAACTTTGCCAGGGATAATAAAGCTCTTTGCTGGTATGTTGGCGGGTTGAATTTTCAGATTGAACACCACTTGTTTCCAAAGATGTGCAGTATTCACTACCCGGCAATCAGTCCAATTGTTGAACAAACTGCCAGGGAATTTAATATTCCCTACAACCACCATGACAGATTCTTTGAAGCGGTAGCCTCTCATTACCGAACCCTCAAAAAATTCGGTGATCCGGAATTTGTCTTCACGGAACCACAGCTATAACAGCTCGCACACACACATCCGCTGATCGATGATGGCGCAAGCGCAAACCTGCCAGAGTGCGAATGGAATGAGCTCCTGGCAGAGTTGAAGCGGGATATGGAAATATCGAACACCGAATATTGAATACTGAATTTCGAACTATTCAAATCGGATGCCGGATCACGATGGCGCAAGCATCATCATGATGGCGCAAGCATCTTGCTTGTGCCTCTGGTAGCAATGACAGATTTGTTGCCACGAAGTCACGAAGTCACAAAGCAGCACAAAGGTTTTTAACCTGTCAC
>RECI01000011.1 GCA_007694095.1 Balneolaceae bacterium
AACAACATTGTACCCTACCATTTCGAAAAAGCAATTGAGGCCATGGAGAAAATGATGCAGCGCCGGGAAGTTCCACTTACCGCTGCATATCACCGGATGATGAAAGCCATATTTCAATCTACCAGCTTTTAAGCTGGCTTCATTCTTATTTAAATCATCAGTTTTGTAACTTTAGCTTCATTAAAGCTAAACTAACAACAAAGAAACCCAGGCATGACCCCAATCGAAAAAATTGATCTTGAACGGCTTAAAATCTCCGATTATGAGGAAGTTCAACAATTGATGCGTAAATGCTACCCATTAATTGAAAATCCGGCCTGGACCAAAAATCAAATAAAAAAGCTGACCTCCATTTTTCCTGACGGTCAAATGGTAATTAAAGTAGATGGCAGTATAGTTGCTTGCATGTTCTCCATTATTATCAACTATTCCAGGTTTGATGACAACCACACCTACTTTGATATTACCGGGAATGATACTTTCGATACACATACAGATGATGGCGATACACTCTACGGGCTCGATGTGATGGTTCACCCTGATTTCAGGGGGCTTCGGCTGGGACGAAGGCTTTATGATTACCGAAAGGAACTTTGCGAGGAGTTGAATCTCAAAAGTATCATAATCGGGGGAAGGCTCCCGAATTTCCATAAATTTGATGATATCTCAGCAAGGGAATACATCAAAAAAGTTAAACAGAAAGAGATCAACGACCCGGTTTTAAACTTCCAGCTTTCCAACGATTTTTATGTGAAACGCGTGGTTAAAAATTATCTTCCGGAAGATCGTGCCTCCGAGTCATATGCAGTTATTCTTGAATGGGCAAATATTTATTATACAAAACCTACCAAAGCGTATAAACCTGAAAAGTCAGTAGTTCGCCTCGGCCTTGTACAGTGGGGAATGCGTCCGTATAAAAACTATGATGAGCTCACAGAGCAAATTGAATACTTCGTAAATGCGGTTAGCGGCTACCATGCTGATTTTCTTCTTTTCCCGGAATATGTGAACGCACCACTGATGGCAGAGTATAACCATCTCACCGAACCAGAAGCCATCCGAAAACTTGCCGGATATACAGACCGCCTTCGGGATACCTTTGCCGAATTTGCAATATCATATAATACCAACATCATTACAGGCAGTATGCCGGAATTCAAAGATGATGTGCTGCTTAACGTGGGTTATCTCTGTAAGCGGAATGGCGAGGTTGAACGCTACGAAAAAATTCATGTTACCCCTGATGAGGTGAAAATATGGGGCATGAGCGGTGGCAGCCAGATTAAAACCTTTGACACAGACGCCGGCCGAATTGGAATTTTAATATGCTATGATGTAGAGTTTCCGGAACTGAGCCGCCTTCTTGCCCTTGAAGGAATGGACATTTTATTTGTACCATTCCTTACCGATACACAAAATGGTTATTCAAGGGTTCGGAACTGTGCCATGGCACGGGCCATTGAAAATGAATGCTACGTAGCTGTTGCAGGCAGTGTGGGCAACCTGCCCAAAGTACATAACATGGATATTTCATTCGCGCAATCAGTAGTTTTTACACCATGTGATTTTTCATTTCCCACAACCGGCATCAAAGCCGAGGCTACACCAAACACCGAGATGATATTAATTGTGGATGTGGATCTCGACTTGCTGAAGGAACTGCATGAACAGGGGAGTGTGCGAATTTTAAAAGACAGAAGAAACGATCTGTACAGTTTGAAAAAGAAAAAGGTAGTCCGGGAAAATGAGCTGACATGAAAAAGGCTTACTCAGTGTAAACCCATACCCTGCCGTCATCATTTCCACTTCACCTTGCTCACAACTAAATTTCACTACGTGGGGAAAAGATGAGCGCTTCTCGAGATAAAAGAGGAGCCTGGTGAGTAAACCAGGTAACTGTACAAGATACTGGATATAAACGGAACCGTCTTAACATTGACGGGAAGCAAAAGCCCCCAAGGGCAGAAGCCCCGCGGAGGTAAACTCCAAAGGGGAAGGCGGAACGCCTGTGCCCATGTCTGTCAATTCCGTATCCAGCATCCAGAATCACGGTAATTCGGGATACATTCTATTTCTAATGGCTTTCCCTTTCCGGCTCAGCGAGCCGGGCTACTTTATCCAGTATCCCGCAGACCGCTCACTGGTTTTACTTCCACCGCTGTTTCTTTTTAAAACCACTCTCATCATTTGTGGGTATAATACCTTTCTAACATCATGATGCGATTTCATGTGAATCGAATTAAAAATAATTTTTCCAAAGAGATAGACGATTATTCAGAATAATTTTAAACCGAAACAAAGATATTATCAATCCGCTACAAATAACTAACTACACTTTAAACTTACCAGAGTTATGAAAAAAACACTTGCCTTTAAATTTATCCTTTTGTTGACGGTTTTTGCATTGGCCTCCTGCAGCGAACGGGGTCCGATAGGCCCCGAAGGGCCCCGCGGTCCACAAGGCCCTGCCGGTCCGGAAATTCTTCCGATAACGTTTGAATTTAATGCTTCAATGACAGCAAATAACGGATTTGAACATTTCCAGGGTATCCCCTCTCAAATTGATGTTTTTGATTCTGATGTGATACTGGTTTTCGTCCTTGAAGATTACATTCCTGAAGATGACCTTGATGTCTGGAGAAAGCTTCCGGTCATTGAGTTTAACAACAGGGGTACATTACTCTTTGATTACGATTTCACATTGATTGATATTCGTCTTTTTCTGGATGCAAGCTACAACCTGGGTATTAGCGATGGATTACAGGATGTACTGATTCGTGCAGTTCATATACCTTCCGACTTTCTTGCTAAAGCCCGGAGTACCGACACCCTTAAAGACATTGAAACTTATAACGAACTCGAATCTTTTTTGGGGATATCCATCAAAAAACTGGACTTATAAATA
>RECI01000110.1 GCA_007694095.1 Balneolaceae bacterium
TATGGGAAAACCTGTGTCCCAAAAAAGTCATTTGTCATGAACAAAATCATGAACACTTTAGGTTGAATACTCTCTTAATTGCACTGAATAGCCATTTAAAGGTCGACTCATAATCGATTGGTCGGGGGTTCCCGCATAGCGATCCCTTTGGGAAAGTCCCTCCAGGCCCACTTTTTTAACGATCTTCTCTTTTCATAGACCGACTCTTCCGTTTTATCCCGGAATCATGTAACCAAATCCAGGCGTTGATCTTGCGAAGCAGTGCTTCGTTTTTTTACACCTCCATATGAAAACAAAATATCTGCCTCTCTCTTTTTTAAACTCTCCATTTTTTTTAAATCCGAGCGTTGATGTTGCGAAGCAGTGCTTCGTTTTTAACACGTCCTTATGAAAACAAATTATCTGCCTCTCTCTTTTTTAAACTCTCCATTTTTTTATAAATCCGAGCGTTGATGTTGCGAAGCAGTGCTTCGCGGTTCCCGGTAACGATCTTTTTGGGAAAGTCGCGATACCAGAGCTTGGAAAGTTTACGATTGAGAACATATGAACTAACGATGCGTGAATTACGTTAGCCGGTCTGAACAATGCTGGATTTACTGGCTTCGGATATAAGTATTGATAAAATACTTGCCAATTATACCAATCAGGAAAGAGAAGGTCTGCCGGCAGTACAGACACAGGACCCATACAGAAAAAAAACCTGAAAATATTCAGGCCCTCAAGCTTCGTGTTCAAATTTTAATTATAATGAGTGCGTGGAATATTTGAATATCTAGTTCAAAATTTAACTAACAGAAATGGCGCCATATGGAATACGTAGACATAGTACTAAAAATAATTATCGGGTTAAGTATATTGAATGTGTGGCTGGTTCGGGCAAAGAAATCAACGGCCTGGCGGGGCGGGAATGCCAGTAATATTACAGAGGAGTTCCAGGCTTACGGACTCCCGCAATGGTTCATGTATTCTATTGGAACACTCAAAGTAATTCTTGCGCTGATGCTGCTGGCCTCAATCTTTTATCCGCAAGTTGAATTGATCGCAGCCTACGGGATCGCTATCCTGATGCTGGGTGCCGTATCAATGCATATTAAAATCGGTGATCCTTTAAAGAAAGCAGTGCCGGCTTTTACTTTTTTGGTACTTTCACTGGCAGTTACTTTCATTTAATACCGGAAACAAAAAGAGCATAAAATTTCCAGGATATCCAGCTATTCAAAGCCAAAAAAAGTAATGAAGGAGCGGACTCCCAAAATCCGTCCCTGATTTTCATCCGCACAAGAAAGGCTACGAGCATCATCACCGCCAATCCCCCGGATGCCATAAAACCAATGACTGGAATAAAAAACCCGGTTACCAACCCTGCACACCCTAATAGCTGCAATGCGCCGGTAAGCAGACGCTGAGAGTCAGGCAGTCCAAATCGTTTAAACTCCTGTGTCATGGCCGGTGAAATAAAACACTGCAATCCGTATAACAGAAAGAAGATTGCATTTAAGATCACGATGGTTTGTAGAAAAATACTCAAATTATATTCAATTAACGGTTGTTGACAATTCTGTTTAACTCAACTTTGACATTATTGCGTTAACAGTTTACGGATTAAAAAAATCCGCCGTATAGAATAAGTTGCAGGAGCACAAACATATACACTCAGCTTTCCTACCTTCCGGATGTTCTACCACTAAGCCCTGCGTTCAATAAATCGTTCACTTCTGATATGGAAAAACTATTGGTGTGTAAATTATTACATTTTCAGAAGACAAGAGGCAAGAGTTGAGCGGTAACGTAATCCCGACAATTATGAACCATCATAGGAGTAGAAACGCAATATGGCCTAGACTAAAATAGTATTTCATATCTGGTATAAATCAATCATATTTCATTTCAAATTTGAAATATTATGAATAAAAAAGCCCCATATTACTGCCAAAGCATGAACAAATGCTTCAACATGTCGGGGAACAGAAGCTGAAAAGTTAAAAATTGCCAGGACAGAAATGGAGGTGATGGCACCTGCATTTCTGCCAGAGGTGTAACATCTAGCCCGGAATTCTCACAGAAAATATGTGAAGTGTGACATAACTTTATGATATATAATGTCTTAAGTTATAATTTTTTATCCTATGAAAAAAACAGTCTGTTTTCTGCGACATTATCCGCTTCCGAAATAAACTTGGTGAAGATCTGGCTCTTGAAGGGCTCCAAAACTATCTGAAACGGGCAGATTCAAACCTCATTGAACTCAGCAGATATATGAAGATGCAGGGTAAAGACGGTGATGGAACCTTATGTAAAAGCTTATTTGAATTGAATTGAATTTCTGGTTGTCAATTCTCTTCATTTACTCATTTTGATTATATCTTGAGTATAGGTCGATATATCATCGTGGTTTAATATATTTCATATTAACTGAACTTTAATCAATAATTAGAATAATTTTTAAACTAATTACTCTATTTATCGGACAATTGGCAAGATTGTAAGTTTAGTATGGGTTCTATATATTGATTATAAATCAATAATTTGAAACTATTTTAAACTTAACAGTTGACAACAAAAAAAAACGAAAAATTAAACAAGTTGCTATCAGACTGGTTGCCCGGCACTGTATATACCTCTTCATGGCTAAGAGAAAAGGGGTATGGTACGGACTTATTACATGGCTACAAGCAAAGTGGCTGGATCAGATCATTTGGCAGAGGAGCTTATGCCCGTTTTAATGATGAGCCAGAATGGGAAGGGGGCTTATATGCTATACAAAAGCAATTAGAAATGCCTGTCTATGTAGGAGGTATAACAGCTTTGCAACTTCAAGGCTATGCACATTATATAGCACCTCAGTTGTCTAAATGTCATCTTTACACACCCCAAAAGATAAAATTACCCAAATGGTTCATTACCCATGAATGGAAAGTGAAGATAAAGCTTCATATATCAACACTTTTAGGAACTTCCGATCTGGCAAAGAAACAGATAAACCATTATCAAATACCTATAACCATTGCAGCCCCGGAAAGAGCCATCCTGGAAATGCTTTCTCATGTTGATTCAGAGGCAAGTTTCATTCATGCCTGGCAAATCATGGAAGGACTTACGACGCTGCGGCCTGAAATCATGCAGACACTTTTAGAACTTTGCAATTCCATAAAGGTAGCACGACTATGCTTGTATATGGCAGAAAAAAACCAATTACAGTGGTACGAACAACTGAATAAAGATGCTATCAACGTGGGTTCCGGCAAACGTTCTATAGTAAAAGACGGGACATTAAATAAGAACTATCAAATAACCGTACCAGACAAATTTGAAGACGATTCATGGATATAAGAGAAACACCTTATTTTGAACAAGCAGACTTATTGCTGCAAATACTCCCTGCTATATCCAAAATAGAAAGTTTTGCTTTAAAGGGTGGAACGGCCATAAACCTCTTCTTGAGAGATCTGCCAAGGCTTTCCGTTGATATTGATTTAACATACTTGCCACTGGATGATCGTAGTACTACACTTGAGAATATCGACAGTTATCTGACTCACATTGCAAAAAAATGCCAGGACATGTTTAGAGATGACCTTGAAGTAACTTTTAAAGAAACTTTCGAGGGAATGGCTTTTGAACCGGTACCACTGGGTAAAATGGTAGAAGTTTGGAAGGAGGTTGTCAAAAAATTAAATCACGATTTCACTGAGAATGAGCGGGCCTTTATGCTTAGTTTCAAACGTAAATCACCACAATGGGATCTGTTTCCTGTAAAAGGTATTCAGCATTTACCGGCCGTTAAGTGGAAAATGGTGAACCTGAAAAAGATGGATGCTCAAAAACACAAAATAACACTCAGAAAATTAGAAGATGTACTGGGAAATTAATTGAATGAGCCCTTTTCCCCGTTACCATTTTTTGTTGTTATTCACTAGTGAAGTGTCAAGCCTAAAATGTTGGGTGATTTAACGAGCTAAAGGTTCTCCCCTCCTTATGAAGGAGGGGCTGGGGGTGGTTGGAGCGGAACTTTTTCTTGCAAAATATTGTGAAAAATGCATATGATCTATTTTGAACCACCCCTAAATCCCCTCCTTGGAAAGGAGGGGACTTTTCTAATCACCCGATACTTTATTGTTGACATGACACTAGTGTCAAATCATGGATGAAATGTCGTATAGTCATCAGACGAGTTTTTCGAAAAATGAGTCCTTTTAGATGGTTGGGTGATGATCCCGGATCGACTCGTCAGATGACTTGCCCGTCATTTTATCGTTGACACGACACCCGGTTCAAAGCTGTCAAAATGAGATTAAATCTCCATCAAGGAAAATTTCCTGATATTTGGTTTCTAACATCCTGACTTCATCATCGGTTAGTGCTTTAAACTCTTTGTCCAAAGCGCGTTGGGATAGTTTGCCACTATTTTGACGTAAAAAACCGATCAGGTTCTCCATATCTTTATCAGGCATGTCAAAATGGTTTTGAATGAAGTTTCTCATCTTATCATGGCACTCAAGGTACTTCACTTCTTCCGGCAATGTTTTGAGAACCGTTTCTTCTACACATTCATAGAGTAACTCTGCTTGCTTTGTAGCATCAAAGTAGCGGTACAAGTCGATGGTATCATTTAACACGTCAACATTGCCATCCGGAGTTGGTTTCCATTCAATGTAACCAAGGCGTGGTTTCGAGTATGATTCCAATATTTTTTTGTAATCATCAATTCGGTCCAGAATTACAGCTGAAACCGGGAAGATGAGTCCTTTGGGAGAAAAACCTTTCCGGGCCAATACATGATGAAACAAATAACGATGCACACGGCCATTTCCATCAGCAAATGGGTGGATAAATACAAAACCAAATGCAATTGAAGACGCTGCTAAAACAGGATCGTATTCACTATCAATAAGAGACTTGTTGGCCTTTATCAGGCCTTCTATGAGCTGTGGAACATCTTGCCATCTGGCAGATATATGATCAGGGACAGGCTTGCCGTCTACCCGATTATGGACACCGACAAATCCCCCCTCTTTTCGCCAGCCCATATTTACAAACCGTCTGTCTTCAATTACAATCTCCTGGAGCCGTAGCAACTCATCTTTACTGAGCTCTTTTTGACCGGCCTGTCCGATTGCTGCCCCCCAGCGCTGGGCCCGGTTTTCCGGTGGGGTTTCCCCTTCAATGGCATAAGAAGCTTTAGAGTCTTTTAGTAGTAGAAAAGCTGCGGCTCGTGATAATAGATCCGGATGCACCTTTCCTATTGTTTCTTTTACATTCTTTTCCAGCTCCTCAGCACTAAAACTTTCGAGTATTTCTGTACATCGCACTAACGGGCAGAAATCCTTATTTCCCGGCAGATTATTCCAGACGCGATGTCGTTGTGATCTTTGTTTTGGGCCTGGATACTGTAACTTAGGGTCAAGAGCCTCAACATAATTTCCTGATTGTGCATCTTTTACATCAAGCTTTTTATCTGTCAGCCATTCATAAAAAAACCATATCCGTCTGCTGTATCGGCCGGTTGGCTGAGACTTGATAATAGCTTTAAATTCAGTATTGCCAATTTTTTCAAAGAGCTTTTTTAAGATCAGGAGATCAACGCCTTCATACTTTAGAGCAAAAGTTAAATGTCCTGGCAATGAATGCTCTGGCTCATGTCGTATAGAAAATACTTTCCAGCGACCCTCTTCATACTGTCTGTGGCTTTGGCTAATTGCAGAAATGTATTCGGGAAGAGGTACTTCTAAATCATATTGATTTATCAATGCACTATACCCTGCCAGCTTCATGTCGGTTTCAGGAAGGATATAATTACGAAAAATGGTTACATTTTCTGAAAATCGATTATTTTTCATCGCTAATTATGAATAACAGTTATAATCAACCATCAATATTATGAAAAACGACTACAATTCATAAAAAACGTTTAGAAATGATTTATTTTCATGAAAAACGTTTACAATTTGTGCGATTTGATCTGTGAAATCCATGAAACAGGATCAATTACTGATTGCCATGAGTGGGGTCATCGGTAGCATCTATATTTAGTTTAAACAGAGAAACAGAAGAACAGAGAAATGTCCAACCGCTCATTTTTTGAACACGAAGTGATAAAGTGTGACTTTGGCAAACACACCGTTTCAACCCAAATTCCCACTTCATCGGTTTCTCTGTTTCTCCGTTTCTCTGTTCTTCGGTTTAATCGTTTTTCTTTTCGAACCTTCTGACACTAAAAAAGTTGAACTGTTAGTCGATTTGGTCAAACAATATCCTTTTTAGACAAAAAGGAGTGCACGAAACTCACTCACCCGTGATCATTTTTTGTGGTACATTTGTGGGTACACCTTATCAATAATATACTTGTATTGTACTGAAAGACAATAAATTCATCCACTCATAATCGATTGGCCGTCCCGAAGCTTCATTGAGCATGCTTTTTTTGAAGCTTCGATTCTTACCTATCCCCATTTTCAACTCTTCTTTCTAAAATCAATTTTATGCCTGGCAATGAGGGTGAAGTGGGTTAAAATACTGGAATCGTGATCGAAAGAAATGCCGCGAGTTCTTCATGAATCGGCTCTAAATGGAGATCTCCTTGCTATTCCCCTAAGCAGGCGTCCCAGGATATCTGTACCCGTAACAATACGCGGCTTATCATGCCATAAGAGTATTACATCGTTTTCTATTATATCATCTTCATAACTTCCGTGCCCTGTCTGAAATTGACTAATCAGTTCTCCAAGCTTTATGGCTGGGTTGTGCGCTATAAGCGGCTTGTGGCAGTGCCGGTAGGGATTAAATTTTTCAGGGTTAAAAAGGGCATCCCGGATAAAATCATCTGATTTGATTACAAATCCAGGCTCATTGTTCTGATCCGTTATCAGTACAAGGCTCATACCCGAACGATTTATTTTATTTAGAAAATCATCCTCTACGGATGGTTCAATTTCAGGAAAAACCGGCCTGCCTTCTCTGAATTCCAGACTGATAATACTGTCTGGATCCAGATCCTCACCTTCGGCGAACAGTGGTACATCATCAATTTCCAGAAAGTTCAATGCACCCTGCCCTTCCAAAAGGGCAATATCGCTCTCGGCTGATTCCATATGAAGTTTTATAACCTGGCGCAGATCCCGCTCCCGGAAGTAGCTGATCTCCTCGCCGCCAAGCCAGTTGTCAAGAACCCATGCAGTAGGCTTTGCCACCGGATAAAGCAGAAACTGGTAGAGCTTCAGCATTGGAGAAAGCAGAGAGGTAAGCTTCAAAGCATGACGTGTAAAATAGGATTGCGGGAGAATCTCTGCAAAAATTGTAATAACCACAGTTGAGAACAGAAAGGCTGCAATCCCGGTCATAACCGATCCTGAAAGAAGGGCTAAAATTACATTCACCCCTACATTGCCCCAAAGTATGGTTACCAGCGAAAAGTTTGCATCTTCGCGAAACTGAAGTACTTTCTTTGCCCGTATATCACCTTTTTTTGCCTCAACCTGGAGTTCTAATCTGCTCAAAGTGAACAGGCCGAGATTTAATCCGGAAAGCATTGCAGATTGCGTAAGACATAAAAATATTCCTATCCAGGTTAGCTGAGTCATAAAAGTTTCGCCATTATATTTTCAATTCAAGAGTAGTGATCCGTCAAGGGTAAATGTGCAGATCTGATTTTGAATATAGCAGTAAGATCGTATAGAATCATCCGCCCGGGAACTCTTGTCGGGTTTTAACCTGAAGAATGGGTGATGGATCATTCACTGGCCATGTTCCCTGAAGAATTTAAACTGGCTTTTGCAGAAGGGTTAAACAACGAAAAAATCCCCGGTGTGGCAGTTATCATTATAAAAGATGGCCGGGGTTTGTTTCAAAAGGGTTTAGCATAAAAGAGATGGGAAAACCCGATGAAGTGGATGAACATACTGTATTCCGATTGGGCAGTGTATCAAAAGGTTTCGCTTCGGTTCTGTCAGGAATATTGGCAGAAGAGGGACTTTCGCTGGATCTCATTATCCCCCGATTTGAACAGATTCCTTTGATCGCTCAGAAAGGAAGGCAGGTATCTTATCAGAATGCGGCATATTCAGTGATTGAAAAACATCTGGCAAGAGTAGGATATGAGGTTGAGTTAAAGACGGTAATTAAAGAAGAGATTTTTTGACCTGGTATATTTGATGAGCCGGGAGTTACTGCACAGCGATCCCTTTGGGAAAGTCCCGCCTGGTCAGCGAAGCTTTATTCGTAGTTGACCCAGGCCCACTTTTTATTAAGATTTTCTCATTTCGAAAACCGATGCTTCTTTTTCATTCCGGGGTCGTATAACCAAATCCGAGCGCTGATGTTGCGAAGCAGTGCTTCGCAGCCCAGTACCAACTTAGATTAGGAGATAGACGAGCAAAAAACTGCAAACTGATGCGACAAGGCCCACCATAAAAATGTTATAGGCAACTCTAAGCAATTTGAATTTTTTAGAAAGAACGGTTCCAAGCCCGTGCAAATCCCGCGCCATCGTATCATAAAGGCGTTCACTGTCTGTCATCAATTCCTCTATACCGGTCACAAAATCGTCTCGCTCCATGGTATAAAAATTACCAAAAAACAGGATATTGGATCGGTTGGAACGCACATCATCAAGAGTAACTTTTTCATTACTGACCCGCGGCCTTGCTGCTAAAACAGAATAAACCAGGGACATCATACAGGTAATTAATAAAATTGCAGTGGGTATTATCAGTAAGGAGTTAGAGAGAATTCTTGTTGAAATAGATGCTATTATAATAGAGATAATGATTCCATTAATGCTAATCATGATGTTGGACTTGGTATCTGCAATCGCACTGAGATTGATATGATTTCGGTATGAGGTTCGGAACATATCCGACACCCCGCGATTGAGAGAACCAAGTTGCTTTTTTGAAGGCTGATCCTCTTTTACAGTCTCATCCTCCGTTGGCTGTTCCGATTCTTCAATATCGCCTTGTTCGGGCAGCTCATGGCTTTTACATACCAAAGAGTACAATTTCAACGGCTTAGAGATATTTTTTAATTTCTGTTCGCCAAAAGATTCTACACGAAAACCAGGGTGATTTTTAATCTCAGTAAATACATTTTCTGAAATTATTACCGAACCTGCTGCGCCGAATGACTGAACACGAGAGGCAATATTCACGGCGTCTCCATAAATCCCTTCGTCATCATAAACAATATCACCAATATGGATACCAATCCGGAGCGGAACCGTTGGCTTTTTGGCGAGTTCATCCTGAATATCTCTTGCACATTGTACAGCAGCCAGGGCACTGCCAAACATAATGAGTGTCCCATCTCCATAATACTGCAATACCTTCCCATGGTATTTTAGTAGATAAGTTTCAATGACTGAACGTTGGTGATCCCTTGTTGATTTAGCATTTAATTCATCTTGCTGCATCATTTTTGAATAACCCACAATGTCGGCAAACATGATGGCTGCAAGAAGTCTGATATGATTATTTTCTTCGATGATATATATGGCCAGAAATTATGAGATAATAAAAAGTAGTTATCCTGTAAATATTATGAATTTTGAACTTGAATAGATATATCAAAATATTAAACCAAACACAGTTCTTTCCCCATTATTAAAAAAATCCGGTTCTGTTGAGTGATCAATTTTGCATGCCGGTAATTACAACATTACCCGTTCCGCGTCTGTTACATGGATAGCTGAAATCTCGTGACATTTTTCTTGGATCGTTGATTGTGTCATAGAAATCATCAAGATATCTCGTGGCAAAATTAATGTAACTAGCCTCAAGCAAGGGATTTTCTGTAATAACTTTATATATCTCTGGTTTGAGTTCCCGAAACTGTTCGAATACAGGTTCCAATACACTTAGATCTTCCAGGCAATATCCCCTGAATCGTCTTTCTCTGACCGAACTCAGTTTTAAAGCCTCCTCAGGTTTTGCATAAGGAGCGGAGACGAGACCGGCCAAATCAAAGTCGTAGGGTACTGCTACATAAATTTTTTCATCTTCCAGAAAAAGCATATTAATATTTTGTAAATATTGAATAGACCAATCGGTGTTGCCGATCAAGTATTCAAATACACTCATTCTTAAAAATGCTGCCTGATCTACAACTTCAGGCCTTAACTGCAAGCGGGTTATACGCTGAGCATTGTTTCGGGAAACAACATCGTTTATATGTTCTAATATAAATGCATATTCCGGATCAGATTTCCGGTCATTTTCAGTATCATGATAGGTTAGGCGAACCAAACGGGCCCTGAAGCTATGCTCAGTAAATAAATTGTATAGTTTGTAGGTAAGGTACTCGCGTAGCACATACTGATCTCCCTGGCAAGGCACCACAAGTTTTAATGTGGATTGGCCTGCAAAAAGTGAATGATCAGGCGCAGGGTGTCTGTTAAAATTTAACCTGAGAGGTGGAGTTCTGCAATTATCCCGTAACCTGCGAAAATTACCCCTGACTCTTACCCGCAGATCCAGATATTCCTCTACCTCCTCGCCTTTAACATGCAGCTTCATTGGATGATTAGAAGGATCGCTTCCCCGGTCTCTCTGAAGCGTCCTGATATCTCCCTCAAGTGTAATTTCCAAAATTTCTTCACTGTCAAACAAACCCTGAAATTGATTTGGCAAAGGTTCCATCTGAAAAGCGACAGAAACCGGACTTAGCAGGAATACGATTGCAGGCAGAAAAACAAATATCTTTCTGAAACTGGGCATTGTCATCGAGTTAGGTAAGTGTTTTAACATTAGCAGTATAAACTTTTTTTTAAATCTATCAAAAAACCACAAAAAATCAAGGTAATTTTGAACCGCGAAGCACTGCTTCGCAAGATCAACGCCTGGATTTATAAAAAAGTGGAGAGTTTGCAAAGGAATATGGCTTATATTTTGTTTTCATATGGATGTGTAAAAAAACGAAGCACTGCTTCGCAAGATCAACGCCTGGATTTATAAAAAAGTGGAGAGTTTGCAAAGGAATATGGCTTATATTTTGTTTTCATATGGATGTGTAAAAAAACGAAGCACTGCTTCGCAAGATCAACGCCTGGATTTAGTCAGATGATCCTGGCAGGGGAATGGGGCGGTTTTTGAAAAAAAGCCATTAAAGAGTTGCTTTTTAGCCATTAATCAAAGTTATTAACTTCATTAATACGATTGAATTCTCTTTCCCACCAGCCTTTAAGCGGAATATCTGATGCAAGAATTAGGGTTTGGAATTTTAAGAAATCAAATTCAATACTTTTGAGTTCAACAGATATATTTTTTTGCAGTAATTCAATAATTGCATATTCGGCAGTTGGCAAATAAGATGGAGACGGGGGGGATAAAAATGGATTTAAAAAAGCACAACCAACACTGCCTGCATTTAATAAAATGTATTCCTTATGTTTTCGATACATTTGAAAATGAGTATGGCCACCTATTGCTATTTTTGTTGAATTACTGAAATGAATTAATGAATCAATTTCTTCCGGTGCAGATGTTGGCAAAATACCGCGGATTGTTGAATTTGGCGAACCATGATAACAAAGCATATTGACTTCATCACCAAGTGTAACAAGAAGCGTTTTTTTAAAAGATTTAATAAATGCTAAATCTTTATCCTGTAGTTTGTTTAAACACCAATAAACAGACTTCTGCAGAGCATCTCCATCTATTTCATAATCGCTCGAATTCTCCGGGTCTAATAAAGCTTCTTCATGATTGCCCATGATACATGAGCAATTAAAATCTTGAATCATTTGTATTGTTTCGCGTGGGGAAGGCCCAAAAGTTACAATGTCTCCCAGGCAAATAATCGAATCGATATTGTTTTTGCCAATATCTGAAAAGACTGCCTCTAACGCCTGAGCATTCCCATGAATATCCGAAATAACTGCTATTCTTTTTGCCATTTTCAATTTTTTTGTTTGCGGCTGTTAATTTAGCAGAGTAATTAACAGTTTTACCTGCCCAAAGAATATCGTAATGTTTCCAAATACTTCTAATGCCTTTTTTAATAATATTCTTCCATCGGAGTGATGATGAAAATTCATTAAATGAATGGCAGTAAAAAAATATAGCGACTTTGACTTTTCATCACGAATGATCTGATATTAGTTTAACCCATAATAAGCAATAGGCGAAAAAGACTTCCGAAGTCTCTCTTCATTTTTTAATACTTCGGTTTTTTCATCTTTAAGAGCTTCTTTCACAACTCCGAAAGACTTCGGAAGTCTGTCCCTTGAGCCGGGTTAAAGGCAGATTTAGAGGTTACTCTTTTCAAAATCGAGAAGGTACTTCTTGCGCCACAGTCCGCCGCCGTAGCCGGTCAGTTTGCCGTCTGAGCCGATTACCCTATGGCAGGGTATCACGATGGCGATCCGGTTCATTCCATTGGCATTGGCCACAGCCCTCACGGCATCCGGTTTGCCGATTGCTGCAGCCTGTTCCTTGTACGATCGTGTGGATGCATAAGGTATGGTTTGGAGCTGAGTCCACACCGTTTGCTGAAACTCCGATCCGGGTGTAAAGAGTGGAACATCGAATTGTTTTCTTTTGCCTTCGAAGTATTCGCTCAGCTGGGTTTTCAGACGTTCAAAGTGTGGGTTATCTCCGGGCGTAATCGATGCATTCAGCCGTTTGGCAATGTCTTTGAATTCCGAGCCGAGCATTCTCCGGTCGGTAAATTCAAGCAGGCAGATCCCCTGTTCATTCGCACAGGATATCATAGGACCGAGCGGGGTATCCATTCTCGAAAGATCAAGCACCTGTTTAATTCGGCTATTGGACGGGGATAAGCCGAATACAGATTTAAACGAGTCATTAAATCCGCTGAGTGAGTCGTATCCCGTATCATAAGCAGCAGTTGTAACCGATTCGCCATTTTTGATCTTTTTGAATGCAGTATTGATCCGCAGCATCCGCTGGTAGGCGTGAAAGGTCATCCCGTGATGTTTCAAAAACCAGCGCCGGAGGGTGTGCGGTTCAATATCACGGTCGCGAAGGTTCTGCTCCCTCAATTTCACGGATGGATCTTCTGCCAGTTCTTCCAGAATTTCCCTGATATAACCCGGGGTATGATCAGGTTTTTCAAGAGGTTTGCAAATTTTACATGGACGGTAACCACTTGCAAGTGCCTCTTTAGCCTTTTTAAAAAATTCTACGTTCTCTCTTTTCGGTTTTCTTGCCCGGCAGGTTGGCCTGCAAAATATACCGGTGGTTTTCACCCCTGCATAAAACAACCCCTCAAAAGTGGAATCTTTTTCTACCAGGGCATTGTACATTACATCTTCATTAAACAGGTCCATTTTTTCTCATAAAGTGTTTTACGGGTTCGCCAATCACATACAATCTACCTGTTCAGGAATAATGCCGCTACCGGAATTCTTACAACTATTTTTCCGGCATGATATTTTTCATTACAAGTTTTTTAAAATATCCATTACAGGCTCGATCCGGATTTCTGTTGTCACAGAATTGGCGATAAAGCATTTCTCATGGGCTTCGTGGTGTAATGCTGTGTTAACATCAGCCATTGGAGCAGCATCCGGAGAATATTTTACTGCCGGCCGAAGAATTGCCATTGTAATCGCCGTTTTCCCATCGTTATTTTTGCCCATATACGCCTCGGCGGTATCAATATATTCATCTACAACAAAGCCCCTCTTTGCAGCAATTGACAAAAACCATAACATGTGGCAGCTTGACAGGGATGCCAGGAAAGCCTCTTCAGGGTCAACTGCCGCAGAATCGGAATAAGGCGGCGGTACCACCTGCGGAGATGAAGAAGCCGGCACTTCCGCACCCCCGTCAAATTGCCAGAGGTGAGCCCTCGGGTATTTATTATCCGTAAATACGGCATCGTTCCGTTTCCAGGTGATCTCAGCTTTATATGCAGACATATCTGTTAAAAACCAGTCGGATTTTAAAAATTAAAGCAAGGTTTTACAAGTCTGTTATCAAATTTTATGTATGATAATTTACAAATCAATTAATCCGAATATTTATATGAACTTATTTTCTTATTTGGTTCATACATTGTACAAAACAGGAATAAAGTACAATAAACTTACCGTCTGCTTTAGCTGACGGATAAAAAGGTTTTGTGAAAATTACTCCCCGAGCGACAGAATGTGGAAAAACGATGAATGATATCGAGGGGCTCTGCGGGATTTTTGAAATGAA
>RECI01000232.1 GCA_007694095.1 Balneolaceae bacterium
CGCCAGCCGTTCATTGACCACGAATATTGGTCCCATACATAAGAAAACATAGAGGTATTCGTTCCGTCCACAGGACCGTCATAAAAGAAATTGTAACCGGGTCGGCGGTTGAAGTTTAATACACCGGCATCCATTTGAAAGGCAAGCGTGCGCCGAACCGGCCGGTTTCTGATGCTCAGAAACAAGAAGTTTGAAACAGTCTCTTCCCTTCTACTGATATCTCTCTGAACTTTTCCGGAAAGCATCAGGTTAACTATCGACTCAATCCCTACAGATGAATTATCAAGGGCAGGATTTAGACGCATATTTTGATTCCCAATTAAAATACCACCCAGTTTAAAGTCATATTTTTCGCTGAAATCAGGCCTAACATTTCTAAGATAAGAAACACTACCCTCCAATCCGGAAAAAACCCCGAGTGTGTTAGTTTCATAAAAGTCACTTTTAGGTGTATTGGCCAGTGTTAAATTGACCAGGAAATCCAATCCCATGGTCAATTCCCTATTGTCATTTATGGTTTGCCAACCCAGATATAAATTTGTTCCCCCTCCTTCATAAAAAAGTGGAGATGTGGCAAAATCCCGATAGCGTGCATAGCTTAAACTTGTTGTAACCAAAAGATTTTTTTGGTTTATTGGCTTGATGATTTGCTCATTTTGAGCACTTGAATAAGACGGCGCAGACATAAACAATGTCATTGCCATACTTAGAATTTTTAATCTTCTCATATTTTTAAGTATGTTGATTAAATAAGTTGTTAAATAAAATTTTCAAAGCAAATTTCCAAAAGAATTCCAACCCAGTGGAATTAATTATGCTGGATGGCGTTTTATACTGTATGAAACCCTAAAACAAGCGGTTAAACCAGAACATTTCACTGGATATTTCCAATATTATGATAATTCAATACTTCCGTGTAATATCCCTGACGATTGAGTTGAACTTTTCAACCTCTTCCATAACAGGGCTGTGAGCCGAGTTATCAAAGGTGAAGAATCCTTTTTCCGGCGCTTTCAGCTGATGATAAAAATCTTTTGCAACACAATGCGGCGTTGTATAATCATACCTTCCATGAAAAATATACACAGGTACCTGCATACTGTCAATCTGGTTAAAAAGATTGGTATGAATTACCTCATTCCACATATGACTCAGTGAAAACATATTGCTTCTCATGTAATTCAGTTTATCGTTCAGCGTATATTCCCTTGTTTTAGCCTCCATGCTTATCAATGGCCACATTCCCCTGATATCCCTTGCAACAATTCCCATAAAAGTCTATTAAACTCATCAGGCGCATCAAGATTAGCAATATGCCCGGCGCCTCGGAGCTGAACAACCTTTGCCTTCTTGTTTTTTGATATGGCTTCTAAAGTAGTCTTCAGGGATTTGTTGATGTCATTGTCGTATTCACATTGAATCAAATGGTAGGGTATGGGAAGCTTCTCTATTGTATCCAGGAAATTGTAATTCACCAGATGCGCCCGCAGATGCGGTATGGCATCAGCCGCTTTCAGAAACATCTGGAATACCTTTTCTTTGGATTGTTTGTTTTTTACTGCGTATCCGGCAGTAAAGGAAAGATACTTTTTCCTGAATAATTTTATCATAAATGCATCATAAGCAGACACCATAGGAGCTGACCAGGCAGGCAAAGTCATTTGTCCTGTGGTACCAAAGGTTGTAAGGCTTAAAAAGCGATCCGCCACGCGTGCACAAACGATATAGCCAAGGACTCCGCCTGTTGAATTGCCCACATAATGAATATTATCAAGCTTTAGTTTTTCAATAAGCTCAATAATGTCATTGGCATTGTGGTCTAAAGAATAAAGCGGTGTAACATTGGGTGAGGGCAAAGGTGAGCCGCCATGCCCCCTGAGTGACAGAGATACCACTTTATACCTTTCAGAAAAAAATTCAAGTTGTCTTTCAAACTGACTGGCACCCGCTCCGGCACCATGCACAAACAGGATGGTTTCCCTGTTTGATTCTCCGCTTATAAAATATTCCAGTTGCATTTGTTTATGTTTTTAATTAATTATTAAAGCAGGCCAATCGCCCAGGTTCTGTTTTTATTTCAGACCCTGAATAATTTCAGGGATTCCTAAAAGATTATCTCCTTAATTGTTCCCCTCCAGTACTCAAAATCACCTTCGGGCAAATTCCATATTGCAGCAACTTCACCCGCTATGCGAATATCACCCTGTTGTTTATAACTAAGCACTTCGATGGTATAATCCCGCTGTTCGTACCCTCCATTTGGTGACGAGTAAGGGCGTTCACTGGTTGTAAAACGGATATACTCTCCCTGCTCATTAAAATGAAACGTACCCCCGACATCAATTCCATTATGGATAAACCTGGCCCTTGCTGTCAGAGCATCAACCGGCTCCCAGTGTATGTAAGGCTGAACCGTGTAGGAAGGCACAAGCAATACCTCAGCCAATAACACTATGGCTGCACCTTTGGCAGTTTCAACATCATGCGCATCAAAAACCTTTATCATCCTGCCGAGTGTGCCAAACATGTGCCCTCCCCCATTGTTGTACTTGTCCCTGCCCTCAAAAGGAATAAAACCCAGCATATTGGCTCGCATGTAGGCCAGACGTGAAGGCTCATCAATAAAGTTATGCTGATAGGTTTTCAGCCTCATCCATTTATGATCGGGCTTCATTCTGATATGGCTATCCTGCCATAGTATTTCGGCATGATTCCTAATGGGTGTGCCTATAAACCCGCAATTGCGCAGGTAACGCTGCACCGGTTCCGGAAGATTTGCGATACTTGCCCCGGTGATCTGTCCGGAATCTGTTCTGTAAGATGATTGCAACTCTGCAAGTTCACTGAAAAAAACCTTTTTGGGGGAATGGCACGAAATAAGCATAAGCATCAGGATTAGA
>RECI01000170.1 GCA_007694095.1 Balneolaceae bacterium
GCGGCTTCGGTTTCAATGGCTTTCAGGGCGCCTTCAATATTGGCGCTCGACAATCCCACTTTTACCATCACTTCTTCGTTTTCTTTTGTGGAAAAGCGAAGGTCAATTTTTGTGTGCACACCGGTCACTTCATTTCCTTCCGCAGGCTCGTTTTCCATATACAGGGTTTTGCTTTCGAAGGGTTTTGAGAAATGGGCAGCGAAATAAACTCTCTGGTCTGCAGCCCAGCCGGTGGAGTACCTGAATCCCACCACCGTTTTTTCATCAACCACTTTAAGGTGGGTATTCACCGGTGCATCCCAGTTGAGTGCATAACCCAGGTCGATTATAAAACCTGAATTCTCATCTTCGGGAAAAGTGTACCTGTGAATCCCGGTTCGTTTAGTTGCGCTCAGCTCGGCATTGATGCCAAAATCGTAAAGGAAAACCTGGTAATAGCCCGGCTCTGCATGTTCGTTCTCATGATAAAACCGCGAATAAGGCCTGAACCCATTTTCCGGTATTCTTTCCACATCACGGCTGTTAACGGGTGTAACCAGGATATCATACAGGTCGCCGGCACCGGTACCACTCAGGTGGGTATGGCTGAATCCGGTAATGATGGTATCCGGATAGAAGTATCCGGCAATGCGGTCCCAGCCGTGCTTGCCGATGTCGGGGCTTAACTGAACCATCCCGAAAGGAACCGTAGCTCCCGGATAGGTATTTCCAGGCCCATCGGTACCCATAAAGGGATTTACATAATCGGTGAGCCGCTCTGTTTCTTTTTGCGGTGCGCATGAGATAGCGAGTGCCAGGAATGCGCTCATTAAACCAAAACTCCGGAGTTTTTTCTGCATAGTTCCAGCTTTTAGTATTCCAGAATAATTTCGTCAATAAACAACCATGGCCTGTTGCCTGCGCCTGGATGCCATTCGGGCAACGCCCTTGTACTCCTGGCAATAACACGGGCATAGCGGAAGGTTTGCCCTGCATCAAACTTATATTCTTTGATACCGATATCGTAATCGGCAGGTGTGGTTGTATGCTGCTCTGTTCCAATTACGGTGAAGTTAATATTGTCGCTGGAAACGGCTATTTCAATGGATTCAGGCAGCAGTATCCAGGAGCCGATATTTCTCATAAACGACAAGCGGATGCTTTCCACATGTCTTGGTTCACCCAAATCAATTTTTGCCACCACATCGTTGATGAAGCCGAGCCATTCGCCATCGAAAAAGTCTATGGTTCCTCTGGTTCCATCCAGCAGGGCATTTTTTCCACGCCCTGTGTATCTGCCTGCGGGCCCATGCTCCAGTTCAATAGTGGGGTAAACTCTGTTTGAGTGTCTGTAATATGCCCTGATGAATTCCCTTCTCAGGGTTTCGCTGGGTTGCATACCATCTCTGAAAGCTTTTGCCTTTACAAGGGTTGTTTCACCAATGGTAATGGGCCCATCATAAACCGCCGATTGTTGGGTAGGCTCGCTTCCATCGGTAGTATAATGAATGGTAACTCCGGGAGTTAAACATTCAATTTCAAAGGTAATGGGTTCATGAAACAGGTCTTTCTCTTTTGAGATAAACGGAATAAAAACCAGTCTCTCTTCAAGGGGTGCAAGTCTGAACTCATCAGGTATGTATGATTTGGGACGGTGCTCTTTTGCATAACCCCACTCCTTGTTGGGTTCTGTTTCCATAACAAACTCCAGCACGCCACCGGCTTCAATCTCCTTATGCGATATATAGGAACGATGGAAAGGCTTTCCGTTAAATTTTGCCGATTGAATGTAAACAGCATCGCGGGTTCTTCCTTCGGTCTTTACCGTAAAGGTTTTTCCATTGTCCAGGTGAATGGTGGTTTCCTCAAAGAGCGGCGAGCCGATTATGTAGTCACCGCTTCCAGGGGCTACAGGATAAAACCCGGTTGCCGAAAAAATATACCATGCCGACAGCTGGCCGCAATCTTCATTGCCGCTGATGCCATCGGGCTTATCTGTGTATAATGAATCCATTATCAGGGCTACCTTTTCCTGCGTTTTCCATGCTCTGCCTGCAAAGTTGTGCAGATAGGCCACATGGTGGCTGGGTTCGTTGCCCTGGGCATATTGCCCGATCAATCCGGTAATATCGTGGGCTGCCTCGTGTGTAACGATGGGTTCCTCTGCAAACATTTCGTCAATTTTAGCTGAGAACAGTTCATCGCCACCCAGCAATTCAATCAAACCGGCCACATCATGCGGTGCAAAAAAGGTGTAGTGCCACGAGTTTCCTTCGGTAAAATCGCCGGAACCCAGAATGCTGCTTTCGATGGGATCGAAAGGAGTGCGCCAGCTGCCGTCGGCCCTTCTGCCTCTCAGAAAGCCTACGGAAGTGTCAAATACATTACGGTAGTTCTGTGCCCTGTGAATAAATGTTTCATAATCCTCCATTTTGCCAAGGCTTTTGGCCATTTCTGCAATGCACCAGTCGTCGTAAGCGTATTCAACGGTTTTGGAAACCGCATTGCCTTCTCTTTCAAAGGGAATAAAGCCCAGATTTCTGTAATCTGCCAATCCCAGATGGTCTTGCATGGCCGATTTTTTCATAGCTTCGAAAGCCAGCTCCACATCAAAGTCACGATGTCCTTTCTGGTAAGCATCCCAGATTACAGGAACGGAATGATAACCGATCATGGTACCGGTTTCATTGGCCATAAGTTCCCAAACAGGAAGCAGACCGTGTTGCTGATATTGTAAAAGCATTGTATTGATAAACTCCATGTTTTTATCGGGAGCAATCAAAGTAAACAGGGGATGCACTGCCCTGAAGGTATCCCAAAGGGAGAATATGGTATATACATTATGGCCTTTTACTGTGTGAATGTTTTTATCCATCCCGCGGTAGCGACCATCAACATCGGTAAAAAGTGCCGGAGCGA
>RECI01000187.1 GCA_007694095.1 Balneolaceae bacterium
CGGAAGAGACTGAAAGGATAAAGATTCACGCTTCACAGCAAAGGCCGCTTTTCAGCCACCATGGCTAATTAAAACGTGATTTGGTTGAGATAATAATCCAGAAGTGACCTTAAATTTCAGGACACAGTAACTGGCCTGTATGATATCCGACATAGATATCGTCAGGAAATACGATGGGTTGTGGATTTACTATCCCTGCTGTTCCCGTAACACCCTTGAATGGTAGGAACATCCATAGCCAGAGCTACTGTCTTTATAAAGCTCGGCCACGCCATCGGCCGCAGGATTTTTTGATGAAGCGAGAAGCTCTTCAATTTTGCTCTCTGTGAGAGGTTCAAAATCACGTGCAATATCGATGCAAAGCTGCATTTCATCCATATTCTGCCAGCCACAAACCAGGGTGCTCACAGGCAGCGACATGGAATACCTTCGGCAAAGCTCAGCCGAAACATCCACCCTTTCAGAGATGCGGTTGAATCTTCCTACCAGCGACTTCATACCAAGTGGAGCAATTTCACGATCAAGTAAAACGGGGAGTACTCTTTTCTGAAAACTGTTAAAATGTGCATCCATAATGTTCAGGGGCATCAGAACTGCGTCCCATTCAAATGGCATATCAAGCATGTTAAGATGGATTTGCGGATCGCGATGGCCCGAAAAACCAATATACCGGAGTTTACCCTCATTTCTTGCATTAATCAGTGCCTTTACGGCCCCGTTTTCCGGATCAAATACACGCTCCCTATCTCCATCGTATTGAATAGAGTGCAGCATTACCAGGTCAATGCAGTCGGTTTGTAAACGACGCAGACCATCTTCCAGATGGTGCTTTGCCCCTTCATAATCGCGTGCACAAACTTTGCTCATCAGGAATACTTTATCGCGCAAATTGCCTGTTTTGATAGCCTTTCCTACAACTTCTTCCGAGCGACCTCTGTTATATTCCCATGCATTGTCAATAAATGTAATTCCCTGATCCACACCACGATGGATCATCTCAATAGCAAGCTTTTCATCAATAAACCCAAGATCCCAGCCACCAAAACCAATCATGGATATCCGTTCTCCGGTTTTTCCCATTAATCGAGTGGGAATAACCCCATTATTTGAGGATTGAAATAATGAAAGGTTCGGGGCCATCGCTAATCCGGCCATCAATGTTTGAATAAATTCCCTTCGGGTAAAATCGTGTTTCATAATCTCGGATTTGATTTATCAATAATTGAATGTAAAACTATTTTTATACTTTGCCGAATTCGATTGCCTCACACCCCCGGCATAAAATGCTTTCTTTCTGTATCTGAACTGTTTTAGATGACATGTCTTTTATCACAATTCACCCCAAGAATAGTTCCTGTTGAGCCAAATAACAATAAAATATTGCATATAAAGGCAGTTTTTTAAGAAATCAGTATGCGATGAAAAAATATCAAAAAAAATTCGTCATTTTATTATTCATTTTCATTTTTAAGCTTAATGGTAATGTTCATGCAGATATAATTCCCGATGGAATGGAAGAAATACTCCCAATAATCAATCAGGAAACAATACCAGAACGTTCACGGTCATATCAGGGTAGTGCAATTTCCGAAATTTTATGGTATGTACTACTTCCAATATCTGCATTAGCAGGTATATTTTTTCTATTGGTTTTCAAAAAAAGAAAAAAATAACCTTGCTGTATCTGTTACTACTTTCACTGGTTGCCACAATTATCATAGAATACCTGGTTATTTTGATGCTGTACAGGAGTAATCCAGGTACATTATTACTTTATGTCATATTCATAAACTCTTTTACCCAGCCAATAGCAACCTATGGATTCAATTATCTATCAGGTAATTTTTTTTTTATAGAATTTGCCGTAACAATATCAGAAAGTGTATTATTGATGCTTCTGCTGCAAATACCTTATAAAAAGGCTCTCCTCTATTCAATTGCTGCAAACTTGGTAACTGCATCGATTGGCTGGTATATCTTCTTATCATGAGCTACGGATTATTTTCTGTAGGCAGAAATGAACGCGATATCAGCGCATGGCACTAACCTGTCATTTCCTCTCCCGCTCCATTACTGATACTCACCTTGTAATAGACAGGTTCGGAGCCGAATGATTCATGAAATGCAGCCTGAGTGACTTTGATGTATTTATCGGTAGATGAAGTTTTCAAAAGCGTTATCGTACAGCCACCGAATCCGCCTCCCATCATGCGGGATCCAAGAACACCATCTACCGTGTTTGCGGTTTCTACAAGCAGGTCAAGTTCCGGGCAGCTAACACGGTATTTATCGCGCAGACCACGGTGTGAAGCATTGATCAGGTGGCCAACTTTTTCAAGGTCATTTGATTCCAGAGCTTTTACAGTTTCAAGAACCCGTTCGTTCTCTTCTGTTACAAACTCGCAGCAGAGAAATGTTTCTTCACCAAGTATATCTTTATATGGAAGAACATTTTTAGGCCTCAGGTCACGAAGGCTGTTTATGCTTGGCATATTAGAGGCAATAATCCTCACTCCTTCTTCGCATGCCGCCCTGCGGTGATTATACTCGGTTGATGCAAGGCTGTGTTTTACCCTGGTATCGGTAAGAATCAATTCATGCCCGCTGAGCTCTAAAGGTGCGTACTCGTAATCCAGTGACCGGCAATCGAGCCGGATCACATGGCCTGCTTTTCCATGCATGGATGCAAACTGGTCCATCAGTCCGCAACGTACTCCGGCATAGTTATGCTCGGCAAGCTGCCCCACTTTCGCAATTGTAAGTTTATCCAAACCAAAATCAAACAGGGAGTTCAGGGCTGTTCCAAAAACGCATTCGATTGCCGCTGATGAAGATAAACCGGCTCCATCGGGAATATCTCCTCCAAAAACAGCTTTAAAACCACCGGGATTGCAACCCTTTTTCTGAAGTTCTTTAACCACACCATACGGATAGAGTGCCCAGTGAGGTAATTCGGACATATCTCCGTCGAGATCGAAAGCTGAAGTCTCATCATAGTCAACCGAATAGATAGATGCCTTACGCCCGTGTACAGGATGAATAGCCAGCCAAATTTTTTTATCGATAGCAGCAGGCATAACAAAACCCTCATTATAATCGGTATGTTCACCAATAATGTTAATGCGGCCCGGTGCTGAAAAGAGGCGAAATTCACCTCCAAATATCTCTTTAAATGATTGAATAATTTGATTTTTTTTCATTGACTTCCTGATTAGTCATTATTGTATAATAAATTGGCTAAACAGCCATTTACCCTGACTCTGATAAACCGGCTCATTTTTTGAACCCCGACAGAATTATTGGGACAGGTGTGATAACGAAATTCCAAAATACAAAATACAAATTCCAAATTGTTAGTAACTTTTTTATCTGACTTTTTAGGAACATCGAAACCTACATTATGGGGTTAAAAAATGTTTGAAATTTGGTGCTTGGATATTGAAATTTCTGCCATTTTTGGTCAGAATTTAAATTTAAAGACTTTAATATTATTTACTCTGTAATACAGTGCTCACCATAAAGGTATCCGTCAAATATTACTGCTGAATATGCTACCAAAATACCAGATAAATCACCAATAGAATGATCATTACTATATACGACGCGATATTGAATTTATAACCGGTGTGGAAGAGTTCTTTCGGTATCGAAATAGCCTTCGGGTTTTCCTCATGGTCTGACGTAACAAGGCTCACCATCACAATTATTGCCATGGTGATAAGGCAAGTGTACATCATCTGGTCAAGGAACGGCATCTCGAGTGGCAAAAATTTCAGCATCAGTGCTACAGGAATCGATAATACAACACCGATCATCGCTCCTTTGCTGTTGCTTCGTTTCCAAAATAAGCCCATCAAAAATACTGCCAGTATACCCGGGCTCACTACCCCGGTATATTCCTGTATATACTGGAACATCTGAGGCATGGTTTCCAGGAAAGGTGCTACCAGCACAGCTACCAGCAGCGCTATTGCAAGAAATATGCGTCCCACGGATACAAGACCAGTATTTGATGTTTCACTACCAAAGTATGGCTTGAAAATGTCCATGGTAAAAATGGTAGCTGTGGAATTCAGCATGGATGCCAAAGATGAGACGATGGCAGCCGTAAGTGCGGCAACAACAAGACCTTTAATGCCAGTAGGGATAAACTGGCCGATAAGCCAGGGGTATGAACTGTCGTAGTCGATACTTCCATCAGGCCGCTCGAAGGTTGTTCTGACCCCATCAATCACGGTAGTGCCGTCACCCTGCATGTAAAGTACGTAGGCGATAATTCCCGGTACAACTACAATTACCGGCAGCAAAAGCTTTAGAAATGCGGCAAACACAAGCCCTTTTTGTGCTTCTGCCAGTGATTTAGCCGCAAGTGCACGCTGGATAATATACTGGTTAAATCCAAAATAATAGAGGTTGGCGACCCAAAGGCCTCCGATTAAAACACCAATTCCGGGAAGATTTATATACTCCGGATTGTCTCTGCTCAGGATCATCTGGAATTTATCCCCAGCCACTGAGTAGACATGATTTATCCCTTCCATGACTCCGCCTGCCGGAGTTACATGATGCAGTGCAATGATTGTGGTTATAAGGCCACCCACAACAAGCAGGATTACCTGGATTACATCTGTCCAGGCTACAGCTGAAAGCCCGCCCCAAATCGAATATGCAGCAGCAAATAACGCCAGTCCGATAATCCATGTCATCATCATGGAACCGTCCCCGTTTCCGAGTATGGTATCCAATGCTTTTGCTCCAAGAAACAATACAGAGGTTAGGTTCACAAAAATAAAAAGGCAGATCCAGAATATGGCCAGGATCGTTTTAAGCTGGGTATTGAAACGGATTTCAATGAATTGTGGGATTGTAAACAGTTTGTTCTTTATAAAGATGGGCAGGAAAAATTTGGCAACAATGATCAGGGTCAGGGCTCCCATCCATTCATATGAGGCAATCGCAAGCCCAATGGCAAAACCTGAACCCGCCATACCGATAAACTGTTCCGCTGAAATATTCGCCGCGATCAGTGATGCACCTATTGCCCAGAAAGGCAGGCTTTTACCTGCCAGGAAATATTCCTCAGGGCTTTTCCCCTCCCCTTTTTTCCCCCTGGAAACCCACAGGCCAACAGACATTATCAGAATGGCATACGCCACAAATATAACCAGGTCAAGTGTTTCAAAAGTTCCCATAGAATTAATTCAGGTGCTTATGAGCAATGGTATATTAGTTAGTATTTACAAAATTACAGGTAGTTGTAATACGGGATGCCGGCCGAAAGATAAAGACAGATGCTATGAATGTTACAATTGTACAATCTTATTCCCAAAGACTTTTCGGGTAACTGTCTTTGCGTATAAGCTCCTCCAATCGTTCCTTCACAAGCTGCCGGTCTTCCGGATTGGTAACTCCAAACCATTCGGACCCAGCCTGCAACACCTTTACACTGCACTCACCATCACGAATCATTTCGTCTACCAAACGCGGTATGTAAATCTCCTCTTTGAGGTGATGCAGATACGACCGGAGGAACATAGTAAATTTCTTTTCAATTATCTCAAAAATTGAAGGGTTAAATGCCCAAATATTCATCGAAACTGTCAGGCCGGGATCAAGGATTTCTGCCACATCACCTCCACTGCTTAAAATACGGCCTGAAGAATCTTTTTCGATGTGAAACTGCTCATCCACTGATTCAAGAAAACCCTCAGCGTTTATTTTACAAATTCCTCTGGTCACACTGCCGTAATCTGACAGTGTTTGATCCAGGCGATACCCGCACATGGCGTAATTTTCAGATAGTTGACGCGGATGTTTCTCAATATGATCTGCAAGTGCCTTGTAGGCACCTGCTCCATAAAAATCATCAGCATTGATCACGACAAACGGTTCACTAACGGCATTCCGTGCCGCCCATAAAGCATGGCCCGTGCCCCAGGGTTTGATACGAGTTTCAGGACATGAAAATCCCGGCGGAAGCATGTCAACTTCCTGGAAAACCAACTCATGGTGAATTCTATCAAGAAAACGGTGGCTGTACCGTTCGAGAAAATCCTGTTCAATATCCCTCCGTATTATAAAAACAAATTTATCAAAACCGGCATGAAGCGCATCGTAAACGGAGTAGTCGATGATTGTTTCACCGGACGGGCCCAGCGGATCAACCTGCTTTAACCCACCGTATCGGCTCCCAATGCCCGCTGCAAGAATTACCAGGGTGGGATTCATAGTTCAGAGATTATTATTTTATTATGTTGAATTTTGTAGAGAAAATATCTGAAATTATGTCTGTTTTGGATCCACTATGTGTTAAGAACTGAAACATTTCTACCAAAATAAACATCAGACTCATATTCCAGTTATTAATTGTTCATTGATCATCCAATAAAATAGAATATAACACTTGTAATGCCCCGAAAACCATCTATTCAAAAACTCATTCAGGATTTGGAACCCAATGAACTTCGCGAAGTGATTAAGGAATTGTGCAATTTAGATCCAAAAAACAAGCAATTTCTCACTTTATATTTACAAAATTCACAATCATCAGATATAGACGGTGTTATAGAAGAAGCAAAAAAAAGAATTAACAAACATTTATATGGACGTTCCATGTTTCCGAAAAGTGATCTCGCAGGAGCGCGTAAAACCGTTGTTGAATACACAAAAATTTTAAAAGATTATCCAATTCTGGCTGCTGATTTAAAACTTTACTACGTAGAATCCGGAACAGAAATCATTAATGATTTTGGTGAAATGCATAAAGGATTTTATTCATCCATGGAATCGATGTTTTAGAGTTTCTGTGATGATATGAAGACTCATCCCACCGGTTTCAATAGTTACAAAGAGAGGGTTCATGTGCTTTTGGACAATTGCAGGGGTATCGGCTGGGGATATACCTATATCATCGAGGAGTGTGCCTATGATCTTTTTGATTTTCTGGATATCATTGAATAAGTAATTCCGTCTTTCTAATCGTCATGAAAATCTGAAAATTCATCATACCATACCTGAACTGTGTGATTTTTTAGTTCCTCAAAATAAGCGTCATTCACATTGCCGCTATTTTTTTCCTTCCTGCCAATTTTCCAGATGAATTTGGCTAATATGCTTCCTACTGCGTGAATGGCATCGTGGCGATCCAGGCCCTCTTTCATGAGCCTTGCTGAGGAATATTTCTTTTTCCTTTAACACATATGGATAAACTTGCCAACTCTTCGTAATAAGGCATACATTCGGCAAGCAAAGGTTCCAGGTGTTCAGGAAAAGGATCGTTTTTTGGTTGATGCCGAATGAAACCCGTTGATTGATGAACACTGTGATACCAGTATTTGGCCCAGGGACCATCTTCCGGCCGCGGCCCTTTTTTCCAGCGAAGCATCTTTTCATCAAAACGGATTCCAATTTTCTGGGAAAGTTTTCGCAATGTTGTTGCCGGATCTTTCAGAACATTCTCTGATGTTAGTATAATAGGGGCATTCCCAATGCTTTTTAGATATTTGAGTAGTTCATGATGCTGGCGGTAACCAACATCTCTCATCGTTGGATTTGGTACTTCTTTGGCATAGGATGGCAGCATTTCTGTCGGATTTCGCGTCAGTATGATGTTGACCATTTCCTTCATAAATGATTGATCGATATTCACAAGATGGTGGGTCATCTGCTTAAAAAAAGCGACCGCTTTTCCATGATCACCAAGCATCATTTCAACAACTTTGGCGCCATCATTTTCCATTGCAGCCAGTACCTCATAAGCACCGGGATGATATTCATCTGCATTGCTGTTTGAAAGATAATGGGCATAGAGCGGCTCGTCGTAAACCTTGGTATCCACCCGCTGTGCAAAAGAATACATGAGGGCGGTGGAAATATTTCGGGGGCCTGACCACAGGTTGATCCGGATTTTTGTTTTGCTGGTCATCCGCGTCAGGTTTTTGCCGATTCCACTTCACTCTTTATCAGGTTTTTGTAAAAATCATATAGCCTTCTGCTTACAGGGCCATAGGAACCGTCACCAATCACTCGGCCGTCAATTTTTGTGACTGGTGTCACGCCTCCAAAAGTACCGGTTACAAATGCTTCATCTGCACCATACACATCAAACAAAGAAAAGTTTTTCTCAAAACAAGGAATGCCATTTTCCCGGCACACCCGGATGATATTATGGCGGGTAATGCCATTCATACAGTACTGTCCGGTTGAGGTGAGTACCTGCCCATCCTTTACCATAAAAAAATTGGTGGCATTACAGGTGGAAACAAATCCGTTTATGTCGAGCATTAATGCTTCATCAGCACCGGCATGCAGGGCCTGGATCAGGGCTTGTACCTCATGAAGTTTGCTGTGGCAGTTCAACCTCGGGTCAAGATAATCGGGTGAACCTCTTCGGATGGAACTTGTAAAGAGGGCAATACCTTTTTCCCGGGACTCTTCAGAAGCCATCTTGTATTCTGCAATGATTACTAAATTAGGGCCGCTAACAGTTAACCTCGGATCCTGTGACGGCGTTTTTTTAATGCCTCTGGTGAACATAAAACGCACATGAACTCCATCCTTCATATTATTGGCGTTCAGTGTTTTCCATATTTCTGTCGTAAGTTGAATCCTGCTCATTTTCAAGTCCATTCCAACTGTAGCTGCGGCATTCCAGAGCCGGTCGAGGTGTAGGTCAAGAAATACCAGGACGCCATCTACAAGCCTCACGGCTTCCCAGATGCCATCTCCAACAAGATATCCACTATCGAAAACGGATATTTTCGCCTCAGTTCTGTGCTTCAGTTCTCCGTTTATATAAACGACGATACTTTCATTACGTGAATCATCCAACGCATTATGTGTTCCGTGTAAAAGGCCTTGTGAAATCATCAAAGAAGACTATATAAACCTCTGATAAAAAGGAAAATGTAGATTGCAAATGTAACGTATCCGGCGTAAGTCCATCTTTTTTGAACCTGTTTAAAATGCTCAATGCTTTCCCATTTTTTATTACGCCATGCCCATTTATTGCCATTATACCCCAGTGCTATCAAAACAAAAATGTTAATAATGGGAACCAACACAAAAAAAGCCACATAGGTTTTGTTTCCAATTCCCCAAATTAAACTCAAAAAAACTGCACCCCAGTTCCAATTATCGATTTCTTTGGGAACTGCTGAATCGTCACCTTGTCCTGATGTATTTTCCATGCGATATTTCTTATTTAACAGTAGATTTGGGTTCTGAATTTAAACTGATGAACAATACTAAAGAAATTATTAATTTTTTATACATCAATTTGGTAAATATTTTATGCAGCTAAATTTTCAACTGCCGGCAATATCAGCAATTTTATTCTTAATCTGTATTAGCTGTAGCCTCAATCAACACAACTTAACAGGAGAACAGATAGAGGCTATTGAAAATTACATTTTCTCAGACTGGCATGGAAATGAGTTTCCGGTTACTGATTTTGAAGGGGTTATAGTTGTGATTGATTTTTGGGAAAGCTGGTGCGGCCCCTGCCTGAGTGCCTTTCCGGGATTTCAAAGGGCTGTGAATGACTACCCTGACGATATTATCATCATCGCAGCAACGGCAGGATTATACGAAGGGCGTGCAGAAGCCCTTAAATTTAAAGAAAGCAGGAATTACGATTTTCTCTTTGTAGATGGAACCGGTTTGAGCAGAAAGCTTGGGGTGAATGGCATACCATATAAAATTATCCTGGACAGAAACGGAAAAGTGGATAGCGTGCATACCGGTTCATTAGGCGCCGAGCACGAATACCAGCTGCTTACACGAAAAATCGGGTCTTGACTGAAGTTGATTCCAATATATTTCAGGAATGTGATGGCAGCACATGCAGCTTGCTTAGCAGAATCAATCCTATAAAATCAGGTTTGGTTTATGGAACCAAATATAAATCTTTATAAAGTATAATCTCTCGGCAGTGTTGAAGGTATCAGGCCCGGGAAACAAATCAACAAAGGATAAAAGATCGAAAAGATTATTTTGACACCTTTCTAAATAAAAATACTGCTTCAAGAACTATCCAGCATGCAAATCCCAAAATAATTGAGCCAAAGACAAATAGCAGAAGGTTTCCGTCACTACTTCCAAATCCGGACCAGTCAAAGAACACCTGGTTTATCATTGCCCACAACGTCATGAATAGCACAAAGATAAGGGGCAGCAATGTGTAGATTATATTTCTGCCATTTTTCTTAAGCCAGATAGTAACGATTAATAAACTGATTGCTGCAAGTAACTGGTTAGAAGTACCAAAGAGTGGCCAGAGAAGGTAACCACCTGATCCAAGCCCCCTGGGCCCCTCAGGAAGCAGAACGAGTGCGGCACTTGCTCCTACTGCAAAAAATGTGGATGTGTGCATGTGTGTGAGCGGTTTTACATTGTAGGTTTGACCAAGCTCATTGATTATGTACCGCATAAGCCGAACCGATGTATCCAGCGTTGTGGCCGCAAAACTGATCACTATAATTGCAATGATGGTTTGAGCCGCCTCTATCGGGATGTATAAGCCTGTTGCAAGCTGGGCTGCCCCTTCAACAAATACATTAAGTCCGGTTGCACCTGCCTCCTCGAAAGAATGATAATGAGCCAGAAATTCACCCGTGGAATTAAAATAGGTAACAACTGCAACGATTGTTATCAACGCCAGCGCCCCCTCTCCCACCGCTCCAAGATAACCAATGAAACGGGCATCCGTCTCGTTGTTGAGTTGTTTTGCTGTGGTACCTGAAGAGACAAGACCATGAAAACCGGAGATTGCACCACAGGCAATGGTAATAAAAAGAAGCGGAAACCAGCTCACGTCATCAGCGGCAGCATTGGTTGGTGGCGCTGAAATTCCGGGATTTGTAATGAATAAACCAAGGTACAATATGAGTAACCCGAGAAGCAGCTGATATGAGTTGATCAGATCTCTCGGCTGCAGGAGCATCCAAACTGGCAATGTTGAAGCTATATATACATAGATCATTAAAATCATGATCCAGATAAAAAACGACATTTCGATACCGCTTAAGCCAAGTATTGTTATTGATTCTTCTCCGCCAAAATACCGGACAAGGTCAATCTGAAGTACCGGAACATAGCTGGCGATGATAGCTGTGAAATACATCACGAACAATACAACAATGGCCGGAATAATCATGTTGCCGGTTCCCTTGTAGGTTCGAAATCCAATCCAGACAGCCAAAGGTATCTGGATAAAAATGGAGAGTACACTGGCGGGAAAACTGATAAACAGGTTTGAGATTACCCACGCAAATACCGCATTAACCATCAATACAAGTATCAGAATGATAAACAAGAAAAGAATTTTTGCCCTTTTCCCAATGATTTTATCAGCCAATGTCCCGATGGATTTCCCTTCATTCCGCACCGATAACACCATAACGCCGAAATCATGAACGCCAGCCGCAAAGATGGTACCAAAAACCACCCATAACATTGCGGGAAGCCAGCCCCAATAAACGGCAATGGCAGGGCCCACAATGGGTGCTGCACCGGCAATAGAAGTAAAGTGATGCCCCCAAAGCACAAATTTATTAGCAGGCACATAATCCACACCATCTTTGAAGCGATGAGCCGGTGTTATATAATTGGGATTTAGCCTGTAAATTTTTTCGGCAAGGAATTTGGAGTAATAGCGGTACCCGAGAAAAAACAGGACTAATGAAATTGCGGCAACAAGGCTACCCGGCATAAACTGTTCCGTAAAGATTAATTATTTTTTACCACGTAGACTATTGAAAAATATGACAGATAAATGGGAAAGATATTTTGAATTAATAGAAAATTTTTAATTTTTTTTCCCAAAAAGCCGGTTTACCCTTCTATTGAAAAATCTAACTACAGGGTAATAAATGAATTTGAAGTGTATACCACGATAATAAAATTCTAAATGTGACCGTGATACCTCAAATATTTTGCGGTTTTTATTGGAATATCTATGCTCCTCGAGTGTTTTCCTAAGTGACTCGAGGCAGATTAATGCGCTTTTCTCATCATTCATTTCTAAGAAGTAATAATATAATCTCATTTTAAGAAAAAAATAATTATGCAACTTTGCTTTAGGATCTTGTGATTGCCATGCTCCGCCTGAATGATATCGATATACACCCGGTTTTATATCACCTAAAAATTTACATTTGCCGAATGTACCCAATAGGGCATTCATTGGGTAGTCATTATGAAATTTGTACAGAATTTTCACGTCCAGATCCTGGAAAATATTGATTACCATCTTTGTAAATGTTGGCATGCCGTGTGGGGTTTCCAAAAGTTCATCCCTTGAAAAATCTTTGGGTTTAACAGGTAAAATACGGTCACCAATAACCCCATCTTTTTTAATTTGATATGAATGATAGCACATAGAGAATTCGGGATTGGCTACCATAAAATCGGCCTGTTTTTGAAGTTTTTGAGGATCCGTCCAGTAATCATCACCACTACAGATCGCGATATACTTCCCGCGGCATGCCAGCAGACAACGCATGTGATTCGCCTGTTGCTGTACATTGTAATCTGCAGTAATTAACCGGATCAAATAAGGATAATTTTCAGCATACTGATACACAATCTCACGGGTGCCGTCTGTACTGAAATCCTCGCCAATAATCAGCTCAAAGGCGAAATCAGTTTCCTGCATAAGTATACTCTCTATGGCTTCACAAATATAATTTGCATGTTGATAAGTTGGCAGATATACACTAACCAATGGATCAGGCATAGAACTTATCACCTGATTTTCGATTTCATAGGAATCCCGGATTCGTTGATTAACTTCATCAAAAGAAAATTTTTCTCGTAACATAAAGATGCCTATTTAATATTGTGCAGAGTCAATTCTACGAATTTTGATTACCATTTCGAAATTGCCAATTTTCCGCTATTCATTCCCGACGACCTGCACAACCACGTGACGTCTCCTTGATCTGTTATCATGATCTATAACCACTATTTGCTGCCAGGTTCCTAAAATGCAGCGACTGTCTCTTACCGGAACCGTAATCCCCGGCCCCATAAACGTAGCCCGGATATGGGAAAAACCATTATCGTCGCCCCAGGTTTCCGAGTGGTGAGAACGCATATGTTTTGAGGCAAAATCTTCCAGTTTTTCTTTGATATCTTGCACAAGTGCCGGTTCAAATTCCATTGTTGAAACAGAAGCAGTTGAACCTACCACAAATACATGGCAAAAACCTTCTTGAATTGCGCTGGTTTTGATGTATTTGTTTACCCGGTCAGTTATGTCATGGATATCTGAAAAACCTTTTGTATTGATAAACAAATCATGTGTCTTAATTTCCATTTTTTTAATTCATAATAGGATTAAAACTTTTTTTTTTTATTTCTTTTCGAGAACTGTTTTAGTAATGAAAAATTATAATCTTAACATTAATAAAATATACTATGAAAAAATCATCATATAGTTTTATAATTGTTTATTTGTTGATTACATCGTTGATAATTGCCCTTGGTTGTGAAGGGCCGACAGGTCCGGAAGGCCCTCAGGGGCAGCAAGGTGTTCAAGGCACAACCGGTGAAGCTGGCCCTGAAGGTCCACAAGGGCCTCCCGGGGTAGATGGCAATGCTAATGTCATCTATTCCGAATGGCTGGAATTGGATGAGGAGAATTGGTCGGATTCTTTTAATTTTTTTTCCCAGATTCGCAGAGAATATGATATAGAAGAGCCTGCTATTAATGAGGAAATTTTAAACAGAGGCACTGTAAATGTTTTCATTAGATTTCCTAATCTTTTGGATGATGATGTTGTGTTTTCACTACCAACAATTTTAAATATCACAAAAACTGAATCACAATATCTTGGGGTTGATCTTGAAACAGGTTTTATTAATTTAGTTTTTCACGACCTAGATGGAGGCTCTGATCCAGGTATAATTCCATCGGATTTGGTAGAAATCCGCTATATCATTATACCGGGAGGCGTAGCGGCCAAAGCACTTTCTAAATACCCTGATCTGAATGATTACAGCGCCGTGATAGAGTATTATGGTATAGATCCGTAAAGTCTTGTAATAAATTCGATTTCATGCAAACCGAAACCAAATACAAATATTTGGTTTCGGTTTGTTGTGACATTTAGGGAGTTCATTTTTACCGGTTAGATGCGGTCCTGTTACCGGTTTCAACTACTTCAAGTGTCAGGTTTTGAGTTGCATTTCTGCCGCTAACCAAATCCCTTACATGCCAGTTCAGCGTGTATTGCCCGGGCCTGAGTGATAATGTGTCGAATTCGATACTTTCCCTGAAGCGGTTTACTGTTGTTGAAAATTCGATGGTACCGGTTAGCCGGTCACGGTTTCTCCGAAATAACGCAAATGTACGACGGTCGGGTTCAAAACGATAATCAACCTCAAAGTGTGTAAATCCATCGGCGTCAGTTTGTAGGCCATACACCTCAAAATGTATAACGGGATTTTCCCCTTCGGGAATAGTTCTGTTATGGCTAACAATAAATGGAAACCTCGCTCTGTCATGCTGTATTCTGCCATATCCGGTAATCAGGTCACTAATCAAAAGCCGGTTATCCCAATCCGTGAAATGATCTGCTTGTTCAATTGTAATTTTCCCAAGCCCTCGAAGTTCATCCGGATACACAGATTCTTCCGGTGGTTCCGTATCAGGGTGATAATTGAACAATTTGGAATGAAATATCTGAACCGCACCTTCTTCTATCAATGGGATATCGGCAATAGAAATTGCAGGCAGTTCCCGTTCGTCTTCCAGTTCAAGGACTGGATTATCACGAATTCTGCCTCGCGGTTCCATATTTGCATTATATAAGTGCAAACCGTGTTCAAGCCCGTACCATTGTGTAATGTTTGCAAACATAGAATATTCATCCCCATCATTATTAGTATCCATTATCTCTTGGTGTGCAAGAAAATCGGTAATAAATGAAACTGTAGGCCTGCTTTCAATAAATGTGATAAATACCGGCTGATCATTGCTGCCAAGTGCCCTGTACTGGTATACACTCATTGGTATATCAGGGATTTTATTTTTCTCTGTTGAATGTTCCTCAGGGGCTGAAAAATGGCGTTGTGCTGTTGCCTGCTGGTGCCTTGTCCTTACGTTTGACGCCATATGTAATAACTGAGTCTCCGAACGCTCTACAGGATTATTAAAAATCCGGTTTTCAAGTTCATTATAGGCATCCATAAATTGCCTGTCGACATGCATTAGCCGCTGGTAAGCAAGATATTGCAGAGGGAGTGCCGGAGAAAAACTGGCATTGTATCCCCTCGATGATGGCCTGAACAACCCCTGTGGAATCCAGTCATCAAGTGATGCAATCTGCCTGAATACATTATTTTTTCCTTCTGCAAAATAAAAAATTAGATTTTCATTCATTTCCATATCAAATCGGTTATAAATCCAGATATTAAGGTTTGTATGGAACGGATTTCGATAAATGGTATCGATCAGGTCATCCGTTGTACGTGCTGCATCGAACTGTGAAGTTCCGGATGAGGAAGAGCCTGTAATTCTGAATGTTTGGCCATTATCGGAATCATCAGAAATCTCCTCCGCATCTTCGGTAACCATAAACCCTGTAAAATCACCTGCCGATGCAGTGATACCAAATGATTCTTTCATCTCCTGGAATTCCGAAACAAAAGCAAACAGCTCTCCCCTATTGAAATTAAAAGGCCGGTCATAGATTTTATCGGGTTCGCCGTACCGGAGCCACGCCACGCCACGTGCATCAAGGCCGTGCGGCCGGTCTTCATCCGGAAATTTTTCTAATGCTTTCTGTATCCGGATGCGATGTTCAATCAACCGCTGGTTACCTGCAATCGAGGGGGTGGGGTCGAGGTGAACCCATTTTTTCCTGATTTCATCTGCCAGTGACCAGGTATCATCATCTAACAATAAGGCCTTCATTCTCCGTTCCTCTTCCCTGCTTAATAGCGGGCTGAGCCTGTGATATTCAAGGATAAGCACGGCTTTATCATCCTCTTGAAAGTTCTGATTCGTAAGTGAGACAAGATACATGGTAGTCGCCTTATCAAACATCTCTTTTCTGTTTAATGAGGATACAAGATCGAGATAGGTGAGCGCATATTTCAGGCCCGGACGACCGATTTTTTCTGTTGATTGATCCAGTAATTCCAAGGCTTCTTTTTTGCAGCCTTCATCAATAAGCTGATTGGCTATGTCAAGGATGTGTACATCCGTAATAACTGTATCATCCTGAATATTTATCGCTTCAATAACTGTTTCAGTTTCACAAGGATGGATAAAAAGGTTTTCGGATTGCAACGGTGAAATAATTCCGCTGAGTACGAATCCCAATAAAATTACTGAAGTAAGCAGCAGATTTCTAAACTTTTTTATTGTCCAAAGGAGGTATATCATTCTGATATCAGAAATTTAAATTCTGAACGAACGCAATAATTTTAAAATATCATATAAATATCATTAATTTTTTAACGGATAAACTCTCCACTTCTTTTATAAATGTTCATACTGTTAATTTTTCATATAATCGATCAATGGATTCCCGGTATTGCCACTTGGAAAAGGAGAATTCAAAAAAGTGGCAACAGTAGATGCTATATCGGTTATATAAGTTCGAACAGCGGAGTTGCCTGGCGATACAACACCTCCATACCAATGCATAGGAGCGTGTGTGTCATACACCCAGGGCGATCCGTGGCCGGTTCCGGTAGTGCCTCCGCTTGGGTATTTTTTTGGCTCAAGCCAGATCATCACATCACCAGATCGTTTTTTATTGAAACCTTCCTGTACTATTTTGGGAATGCCCCTCGTAAATTCTGTTGTTATGAGAGTTTCTGCTGCCAGCGCTCCTGCTACGCCATCAAAATGTAACAAGTAACGGGCAATATCTTTTTGAACCTCACCCAGATTTAATCCCTGGCTTGCAATGTAATCCCGGTCGAAAAACAGTTCATATGCACCGCCGGCGATGATAAAATTTTGGCCGTATGTAGATTCAACATAATTACTCAAATCTGCCGCGTATTCTGAAAAATTGATACGGGCTGCGGGTATTTTTTGATCTGCCAAATATTCCGGAACATGTAGGCCTCCATGGTCTGAAGTAACAAATACCAGGAAATTTTCTTTACCGATATTCTCTTCAAGATAATCCAATAGTGTACCCAGGTAAGAATCAAGCCGGATAAAAGCGTCCTGAATTTCTTTGGAAGCCGGTCCGTAACGATGACCGATGGCATCGATTGCAGAAAATGAAATTGCAAGTATATCAGGTAAAGATTCCCCGCCAAGATTTTCACCTTCAATCGCTGCAATGGCAAGTCTCATCAGGTGTTTATCGCTGAATGGAGTGTTTGATAATAACCCTAAGTTATGATCATGTTCTGCCATCAAACCGGGTAAATCATGAGGAAATACCGGGGCTTCCTGCCCATAGATCAGGCCTTCATAAGAATTGTCATCATCTATACTTTCGATATAGGTTTCAATCGGGTAGAGTGTTTCCCAGGGTTCACTGAGGTACTGCTGCGGAAGATTCAGCGCGTTAAATTCTTTTAGCCAGTCAGGTAGTTCCTCGCGGTAATAGGTACTTGTTATGTAATGGCCAGTGCTGCTGTCGTACCAGTATGCGTCGCCCATGTGACCGGCGGGTAGTATCGCGCCCCTGTCTTTCCTTGAAATTCCAATTACCTTTGAACGGTTATTTGTGTGCAACCGGAGTTCATCTCCGATCGTGGTGGTAAGCATATTACTCGGTGCCTTAGCCCCGTCAGAGTCCTCAGTACCACCAACTGCATCATAACCGGGTACTTCAATTACATTTATGCTTCTACTGAGCTCGCGTACAAACCAGCTATTCCCCATCACCCCATGAACGGATGGCGTGCTTCCTGCCCAAACTGAGGCATGTCCGGGACCTGTAGATGTTGGCATGTAGTTGAAGTGGGTATTGGTAAAGGTAAATCCATCATTCACCATCCTTTTAAATCCATTATCACCCAAGTGATCCCAAAACCGGTAAATATAATCGGGTCTCATCTGGTCAACCATGATGCCAACAACCAGTGTTGGTGTTTGAAATGTTTGTGATTTACCTGTGTAGTCTTCATCAGAAAAGTTCAGGTTTAAAATAAATAATAAGCTTAAAAGTAAATGCATGTTTTCATTGGTATGTTTTGTGTTATATTAAATGTACTTCTTAAGGTATTTATTTGAGAATTTCTTCAAGTATTGTACCATCAGCTGTATCGAAATCAAGGCCGAGTAATTTCGCTGCCGTTGGTGCAACAGACCGGTTATCAACCGTATCAAGGACAACGCCTTTTTTTATTCCTTTTCCGTATGCCACGAACAAGGTTTCCATCTGTTTATGATCCGTAAGAAATCCGTGATGGCCGT
Organism: Balneolaceae bacterium; assembly: GCA_007694095.1. Lineage (GTDB taxonomy): Bacteria > Bacteroidota > Rhodothermia > Balneolales > Balneolaceae > Rhodohalobacter. The sequence goes on from RECI01000187.1 coordinate 18,395, forward strand.
ATGTAAGGCCATACTCAAGTGTGTTTACTATTGATTGATGCGCACGCATCGAACCATTCAGGGCATAGCCGTATTCGGCAGCGATAAAAAGATCGCCCATTTGTTCGTTGTTTTTGGGCAGAGGCAAACCATAAGCCGGGTAATCGGCGGGTTCAATCACCTTGTAAATTCCCTCGGTTTCTGAAAATATCCTGATAATTTCTTGCTGTAAATCTTCATCTTCAGGATTATCCAGATATATCATTGCTGATCCGCCAAGTGTTTGAGCCTGGGCGCGTCCTCCACTGAATAAACCTTCTTCATCAACCTCCTGAAGATTGTGATTTTGAAGTATAACATTCGGGAGTACGGTTTTCTCAGTATTGATGAAGCCGTGGTCAGAGACGATAAATATGGTAGTCTGATCATAGATACCCTCTTCCTTAAGGGTTTCAACCAGCATTTTAACATGGGCATCTGCCAGGCCCAATTCGATCAATTCATTGCGAAGACGGGGTGTGATGTGGGTTACGTTGTCGGGTGTATCGGGAAAACTGTCATGCAATGTTGGAGCGTTGCGGGTGCCCGGCCAGTTTACCTCTGCGGTGCGTAAACCGGCACTATAGGCAATATCGTACAGAGTTGGAACGGCTACCAGATCGGCTTTGTCCCTCCTGCCATCGCGAGATACGGGAATGCGCCCTTTTTCCGGCGTCAGGATTTTCGCGTTAAATAACAGAGAATGTTTTTCCGGGTGTACGCCTGTAACAAGAGATGTATGATTCGGCCATGTTACAGTGGGGTTTGACGGAATCATTGCTTGTGCCCATGCACCATTCAATGCCATAGACCTGATGAAAGGTATTGGTACTTCTATATTCCATAGTGCATCGGCAGGGAAACCGTCAATACTGATGATGATTACATAACGATCAGGCTGATCTATTATATCAGAACCACGGACAGTTCCAGATATCATCAAAAAGCAAAGAAGTACTGCAATTAGGAACCGGCTAGAAATAAAATTCATGAATTAACATTTGACTGAAATTAAAGGAATTGTGCATCCAATGTCTCAATAATAACAAATCATGTTTGCTAAACCCTTATATAGATTGTTCTAAGAAATAGCAAATTACATATTTTTGCAAATCCTATTACGGTTGTAAGATACAGTGTATATTTAATTATCATGAATCATGAATAACTCCATAAAACATACATTCCTCACATAGATTATGCTGTTGTATTGCTGATTTGTATTCCTTATTGATTTCAAATCCAAAAAACAGGCATTAACTTTATACTATAACTATATTTAGGGGATAAATATAATTTTTATATATAGTTATAAGTTTGAAGAACTGATTCAAAACTTTGATTTAATATGTCTATTGTTTCTCTTTTTAATTTTTCATTATAATCTCCCGGCTTCGCCCTTCTAATATGTCTTTCAATATTTTCATTATCAGGAATAAGTTTTACGTTTTCTTTGATTAATTTGTTAAATAGATTTTTGCTGATTTCAAGTTCGCAAAATTCTAATATTTGGCTAAGCCATAACGGAAATTCAGATACCATTTCTTCGTATTTCGATAAATACATATTAGAATATTTTGACACTAATACCCTTTCATACCTTGAGAAAACGGAAAGAAGTGAATCACTTTCTGACAACACAAATTCATCTAACGTCATCTTTTTTACCTGACTCCTGCGTTCCATGAAATATTGATTCTTTTCTTCATTTTCATATTCTGTAGATCTGCTGTAAGCCACAGAAAAATATTTAGACACAAGAATATCCCTGGGGTCACGAATCATAAGTATAATTTTATACTTATGAAGCTCTTCAATGCCATCAATCATTCCGCCAAAAACACTATACAGATATCCATTCGGTTTGAAAAGATGACTATATTTTTTCATTTCATCTTTGCTAATCTGATCGAGATATGGAAAGTGTGACTGAAAAGCATACCCATGTAAATGAATCGGTGTCAATCCATTTTCAACTGAACAGCTTGTTAGAATTTTTTTTACATATTGAGTCGCAGATTTATTGATTGAAAAGTGTATGATACTTGATTTTTCACAACTTGTATTATGCAGGCCTTTAATTAGCTGTATTTCATTTTTAAATTTCAATTGAATTGCGAGGTTGCTTATCCCCGGTAATGAATGAATGAATCTGCTGAAAACCTTCCTCATAAAATGAAAACTGGTGAAATTATGTTTATTTAATTTCAGCTATGTGAGTTAATTTCAGACAGTGTCTGAATAATGATATTTTTTTGAAATGGCTTTTGCAGATATGCGTTTACTTTTAATGCAATACACTTATCCCGGACATAATCGTACTCAAAAACGGTTAATACAATTACTGTTGTTTTTTTGTACTTATTATGTGCACGAATTTTTTTGATAAGATCAAATCCATCTAAACCGCTACCAAGATTAATATCGATAAGAAATGCATCATATGACTCATTTTCAATCAGCTCATCAAAATTTTCAATGTTATCAATGCTTGTAACATCATAGAACTGTTTTAAATAAACCGACACAAGCATTCTTATCTGGCTAAGATCTTCAATATGCAGCAGTTTAGGTTTTGTTTTGGCCCTGATCTTGCTAAAAGAACGGGAACTGAAAGAAAAATTACTTTTTCCAGCACCAGAACCTTTTGCCTCCTCCCATATATCGTGTTCAGAGACAATACCTGAGAGGTATGAAAGTATTACTGCCTTTTTTTGATTCATGAAGATGACCTGAATTGTTCTACAATTATTTCAATCAGATAAATTTGACTTATCCAAGGTGAATCTTGTGGGTTATAAATTGTTATTAATGCAGTAAAAAAACTTCCTTTTTCAAAGGCTGTTAGAACATTATGAAATAAGCAGAATACAAAATCGTGTTTTGGTGTAACAATTTATTGACGATTATTTTGATAATGTACTTTCTCACAACCATTATTGCGAAGACTTAATGTTTCTCATAATAACAATCATCCACACATTGTAACACAGAACAAATTTAACTCCTTTATAAAAACTATATATGATCTAAATTATTTTAAATTAAAATAATATTATTGAATATGTAGTAAAATGATGAACAACATGTTTGTATTTACGGTGCTCTAAGCGACTAAAAAATTATCTCAGAATTTTGATCTACATTCTTAGATTATTTTTACACTACTTAAAGTAAAAAAAACTCTGAAAAAGTTGCAAAGCCATCGATTTCCAGGGATATAATTTTCAGGTTGCACACAGTTTAAGAAATAGTTCAGCCATTTTTTTTCATTGGGTTTAATTGGGCTTTTGTCTCACCGTCCCGTAAGTAACCTCACACTTTTAAATATCCGAATGATGACTTTACTATGGCACCAGATGCCAAACAAAAATTATTGGTTATTAAGCCGTATCAAGATATTTTTGATATTGAGATAATGATATAAGACAATTAACCTCTTCATAATAGATCAAATTATAAATTGAATGCCATGAACTCAATTATGATGAAAACCCTTTTCTCAATACTGGCTATTTTGTTGATCTTTGTTTACCCGGATCAGTTTAAAAGTGATACGGACAACGATATACACGAAGGTAAAACATTGATGGCCGTATTTGCGCATCCCGATGATGAATCGCTTGTAAGCCCGGTACTTTATCAATATGCCAGCCGTGGTGCAGAAGTAATTTTGGTTATTGCCACCGATGGAAGGCTTGGATTCACTGATTTTACCGATTATGATGATGAGGCTGAGCTTGCTTCTGTACGTCGCGATGAATTAAAATGCGCTGCTGATCTGCTTGGTGCAGAGTTAATCCACCTCGATTATGAAGACCAGTTTGGAATTTCACAAGGTCTTGGTAATCTGATCACTCAAACCAGGGGGCTTTTGGGTGATTTAATCAGGATCATAGAAGATCGAAAACCGGATGCCATCATAACGTTTGGCCCCGATGGTTTTTCGAACCATATGGATCATCGGTTAGTTGGGATATCTGTTACACAGGCTGTTTTAAGCCGCAACTGGGAAAAAACACCATCAATCTATTACTATGGAGTTCCGTCTTCAGTTTTAGATGAAGACGGCCAGATGTTTATGGGTGTTCATGATCGTTACCTGAATGTTCAAATACCATTCACAGAGCAGGAAGCCGAAGTAGCAAAACAGGCTGCTCTTTGCCACGCATCACAATTTACACCAGAATTTGTGCAAAACTGGATGGATACGATGAAGGAATGGGGTAATACCATACATTTAAGAGAATTTGTTCCACCTCTCGATGAGAAAAAATCCAAGCTTTTTTAAAAAGCCCGGTTGGCTACACTATTTATATAATCATTACTGCTTAACAACAAGGTTCAGAATTCGTCCCGGTATGTAAATTTCCTTGATAATGGTTGTGTCTTCGAGATACCGTATGATATTTTTCTGTTGTTTGGCCAGGCCGATTACAAAATCTTTATCCGTCACTTTATCAGATGGAACTGAGATATTGGCACGCACTTTTCCGTTCACCTGCACAGCCATTTCGATGGAGTCACTTATTAGGTATTCTTCTTTATAGGCCGGCCATTCCTCGTAAGCAAGTGTATTGTAATTACCGAGTCGGTTCCAAAGTTCTTCCGCCATATGTGGTGCAAAAGGTGAAAGCAAGAGCACAAAAGTTTCTGCCACGGATTTTGGTACACTTTCCCAACTGTTGGCTTCATTTACAAAAATCATCAGTGCGGAGATGGCCGTATTGAAGCGCATGTTTTCAATATCTTCCGTCACTTTTTTGATGGTTTCATGCAGAATTTTAAGCTGGTTTTTGTCCGGTTCAGAATCGGAAATATTGAACTTCACGGTTTCACCGTCACCGAAAAACAGTCTCCATGAACGGTTTAGAAAACGGTTTACCCCTTCCACGCCTTTTGTACTCCAGGGCTTTACTTGTTCCAGCGGGCCCATAAACATCTCGTATAACCGCAACGAATCAGCACCATAGTTTTTAACAACATCATCGGGGTTTATTACATTTCCGCGGGATTTTGACATCTTATAAGCTTTCGCGTCAACATTGATTTCGGTCCCTTTCATAAAAAACCTCTCCCCTTTTTTTTCGACATCGGTTTCAGAGAGCGGAATTCTTGTCACCCCTTCAATCTGTGCGGCTTCATCTGCAGAAATTATCTTGCCATCCAATTCATAGGCAGAATATTCCATTTCACCCAAAATCATACCCTGGTGAACAAGTCGCTGGAATGGTTCTTTTGTGGATACCACACCACAATCGTACAGTACTTTGTGCCAGAACCGTGCATAGAGCAGATGCAACACTGAATGCTCAGATCCGCCTACGTACAGGTCAACAGGCATCCAGTATTTTTCTTTTTCCTGGTCAACAGGCCCTCCTTCATAATCGGGGCTGATATACCTGAGGTAATACCAACATGATCCAGCCCATTGTGGCATCGTATTCGTCTCGCGAAAGGCTTTTTTCCCTGTTTCAGGATCGGTGGTTTCAACCCAATATACTGCCTGTGCGAGTGGTGGCTCACCTGATTTGGTTGGTTGAAAGTTTTTTATATCCGGCAGGGTAACGGGCAAATCTTTATCTGGAACAGCTTTCGGTTTACCATCAACATGAATTACAGGGAATGGTTCGCCCCAATAACGCTGTCTTGAAAACAACCAGTCGCGCAATTTATAGTTCACACTTTTATTGCCAACTCCGTTTTCCTCGAGCCAATTGATAATTTTAGTTTTCGCATCGGTGATATGAAGTCCGTCCAGGAAATCGCTGTTTATTGACGGGCCGTCTCCCGTGTATGCTTTGCCATCAAAATTATCGGGTGGCTGAACCGTACGTATAATTGGTAAATCATATTTTTCTGCAAATTCCCAATCCCTTTCATCTTCCCCTGGAACAGCCATGATGGCACCCGTTCCGTAATGAGCCAATACGTAATCTGCAATCCAAATAGGAATTTCTTTATTATTTACAGGATTGATTGCAAAAGCTCCTGTAAAGACACCAGTTTTCTCCTTGGATAATTCCTGGCGTTCCAGGTCTGATTTTTGACCGGCAGCTTCCTTGTATTTTTCAACTGAGGTTTTATGCTCCTCTGTAGTTAAGACATCTACGAGGTTATGTTCTGGAGCAAGCACCATGTAGGTTGCCCCGAAAAGCGTATCGGGCCTTGTTGTGAAAACCCGGATTTTTTCATTAAGATCTGGAACATTAAAATCTACTTCAGCACCGATCGATTTGCCAATCCAGTTTCTTTGCATCTCTTTGGTCGATTCCGGCCAGTCGAGGCCATCAAGATCCTCGAGCAACCTGTCGGCATAGGCAGTAATTTTTAGTACCCATTGGCGCATCGGCTTTCGTATTACCGGGTAACCGCCCACTTCACTTTTTCCATCGATCACTTCTTCATTCGCCAGAACAGTGCCTAACTCCGGACACCAATTCACTGGTTGTTCATCCTCATATGCAAGGCCTCTTTCAAATAATCTCAGGAATATCCATTGAGTCCACTTGTAATAATTTGGATCGGTCGTATCCACCTCACGGTCCCAGTCATATGAAAAACCAAGCATTTGAAGCTGTTCACGGAAACGAATGATGTTTCTCTCTGTAGTGATGCGTGGATGTGTCCCCGTTTTTACGGCGTATTGCTCTGCCGGCAGCCCGAAAGCATCCCAACCTATCGGATGCAAAACATTAAAACCTTTCATTCGCTTGTAACGCGCCAGTATATCGGTTGCGGTATAACCCTCCGGGTGGCCTACATGGAGCCCTGAACCGCTGGGATACGGAAACATATCCAGGATATAATATTTGGGTTTGTCAGTATTTTCCGGTGTCTTGAACGTTTTATTCTCCAGCCAGTATTTTTGCCATTTCTTCTCAATTTTGGAGGAATCGTAAAAGCTCATCTGTATTCAATCTATTTTAAATTTATACCGTGTAATGATATATGTTGATAACCAAAAAAGATAAACAAAAATGGCGTGGGAATCAGGATTTCAGGTAGAGATGCCATAATACAACTATTTTTTCCTGAATTAACCGGTTATAACTTGTATCATAATAAATAACTATTAGAAATCAGCAAATAAGCAGTGAGGTTTTCATGTTTGAAGGATTAAGTTCATTAGAAGACAGGCTGGCGATATCGGAAACTTTGTTAGGTTTATTGATCAGCACGACTATCTTCGTTTTGGTGATTATCATCATCCGTGCCGTAATTGCACGGTTTATCCGAAGGAATATTTCTTCCATCGAACTTCAGCGGCGCTGGCTCGTTCAAACGCGCAACGGCCTGGCTTTCATTCTGCTTCTTGGCCTGGTGATTATCTGGGGGGAAGAACTGCGCACCCTCGCCCTTTCCATCGTTGCAATCGCCGTCGCATTTGTCGTAGCCACCAAAGAACTTATTTTATGTGTAACCGGATCGATTCTGAAAACAGGTGCAGGTTCTTTTAATATTGGCGACCGCATCCAGATTAAAGATTTCCGTGGCGATGTAATCGATCAGAACTTACTGGCGACCACTATACTGGAAGTTGGGCCGGGGAAAATTACCCACCAGCGTACTGGAAGGATGGCAGTAATACCGAATGCACTCTTCGTATCGGAGCCTGTAATTAACGAAAGTTATACTCATGATTACGTACTGCATGTTTTTACCGTGCCATTAAAACGAGAAGATGACTGGCAGACCGCCCAAAAAGTATTCCTGGAGTCAGCAAAAAAACATTGCAAACCGTATCAGAAGGAAGTCCATAAATACATGGAACAGCTGAGCAAACAAAAAGGTCTGGACATGCCCACAGTTGAACCCCGTGTTTCTATACAGGTACCTGCCGCCGGTGAAATACACCTGATCATCCGGGTGCCGGCAAAATCCGGGCAAAGAAGTTATATTGAACAGTCTATCCTGTTTGACGTATTAACCAACCATGATTTTATCAGGAAAAAAGATGGCAAAACAATGCCTTCTTCCCCTGAGTCTGAACAAAAAAAAATGACCATTAATTATAATAAGTAAATCTGTCTGATGAATTTGCTTGAATTTGCATCCGAATGGCCGCTTCTTTATCGAATCCTGATGATAATTGCAATCGCGGGTGGAGCCCATATCATTGTTACCATTATCAGGCGAATATCCCAGTATTTTTTACTGGGACAAAACCAGCATCCACAACAAGTGGGTTCCGAATTCACAAGGCGCTTTCCACGTACCGCCACCATTATAACTATTCTCGAAAGTACCCTGACTTTCATCATTTACTTTATGGCTATAGGATTGATACTTCAGGAGTTCAATCTGTCGTTAAGAGCGTATCTTGCCAGTACAACTGTTATTGGGCTGGCTATCGGTTTTGGTTCACAGGGTCTCGTTCAGGATATAGTAATCGGTCTTACACTCATCTTCTCTAATTTGCTTAAGGTAGGCGATATTGTGGAAGTATCGGGACAGGTAGGTCGGGTGGAATCGGTTGGGATGAGATTTACCGTGCTGATAAATCTGCATGGCCAACGCGTGCATTTGCCAAACCGTAATATAGCCGTTATAAGTCAATTTCGTGGTGGTTGCATCAGGGCGTATGTTGATTTCCAGATTCCTGAAGGAGAATCAGGCAGGAGTATTAGCCAGATCATAAACCCGCTTGCTGAAGCACTTTTCATCCAGCATAAGGCAATTGTAATGGAAGAGCCTGAAAATTTCGGGATTCAGAACACAACAAGAAACGGATGGAAATACATACGCTATAAATTCAAACTGTGGCCGGGACAGGGTGCTCTCATCGAAACCAATTTCAGACAGATGGCACTGGCCAGGCTGCGGACTGTTTTACCGGAATATGCTGACTGGATGATAAACATCACATATAGATCAGAACGGCTCATCATCAAAGATGGCGGGCTTATTGATGAAACCGATAGTGATGAGGATTTATAAAAATTTTAGTGGTGTACCAGAAGTCTTTTCTTTTATTGCTTCATTCGGGTTTACATCAATAGTTCTATAATTAATTGTTGAGATTTACGATGCGGTATGCGCCACGCGGGCAGGTGCAGCCGCTAAGTGTTGCCGTTTGGTGATTCCAGGTAACTGATGGTTCTTTGGGGGAATGGAATTACGATGCCCTCTCTGTCAAATCTTTTTTTGATGCTTTCCAATACATCACAAGTCATTACAAAAGCATTGGGCGCATCTTCTGCCCAGGCCCATGCCCTGAGATTTACGGAAGAATCAGCAAATTCGATTACCCGTACCATCACTTTCGGGGTACCCTTTTCGATATCTTCCGGCGTACGGTTGTCAAAACTTAACGGATGATTTTCGATTTCTTCACGGATAATTTGTTTGGATAGATCAAGATCCGAACCGTAACTGATTCCAATATCAATCAAACGGCAAATTTTTGTATCCGTATAATTGGAATTAATGATCATTTGATTACTGATAATGGAGTTTGGAATAATTATTCTTTGATTTTCAAAATTGCGGATAACAGTGTGCCGCAGGCTGATATCTTCCACTACCCCTCTTAAACCGTCATTGAATGATATCCTGTCATTTATCTGGAAAGGTTTTGAGATCACAATAAAAATGCCGCTGATAATATTTCCAAGTGCCTGCTGAGCAGCAAAGCCAATTGCGATAGCCATTATACCTGCTGCACCCAAAATACTTTGGGCAACGGGTTTTAAAAATGGAATCATCGAAATTGCGAAACTGATACCTATCAGGTAAAGTACAACAGAAATGGAGTGTTCAAGGAATTTATAAGTGGTAAGATTTTCATCTCCTTTTTTTGCACTTCTTTCTATAAACCGATGATAAATTCTGTTTACAATGCGCACCAATAGATAGGTGATCAAAAGAACAATGAGGATTTCTACAAAAAGTGCAAATTCACCAAAATAGGATTCGAGTCGTTCGCTCATGGTAATTATTGGTTTGATGGATCAGGTTCTCCGTTTAGTATTGGTATTTCTATGGGGGGGTCTTCACTAATTTCATCAGGCTGATCAGTTTCAAGTAAAACCGGAATATCATCCAAAGGAGGAAAGATCAGTTCAATTTCAGTTGTAAACCCTTCTCGCACAGGAATGGTACGCCGGATCGCATATGGTTCGGGCCTTTGAAATGGCTCAACAATTCCGGGATCCCATCTGCCATTTCCGTTTACATCTTCAAAGACAATTGCCTTAAACTCCAGCGGTGGCAAATTGTCTATCGTAACTGATTCTGTGAAAGTGGTATCAATCCGGATGCTGTTATCTTTATCGGTAAGAGTCAAATAGTTCAGAATTTCAGGATCATTATTTTGTAAAGTAATCTCTATGCTGCCAAGCTGGTTTCGCTGCCATATGTCAGGTTCAATTTGTTCCCTTTCTTCTTCCCATGGGTTCCAGACGCGGAACTGATAACGAATACCTGCCTGCCACTGGCCTTCGGGCTTAATCCTTAATATATGTCGGTCTATTTCAATGTGCGGCCACTCTTCAGCTACCCGGTCACCTTCAATAATCTGGAGTGAGTCTTTTACAGCAGGGTCATCAATAAATTTAGAATAGGAAATTTCGAGTGCCTCATCTGGAAAGAGTCCGCTTCCCGCATTATGTGAAATAGTTCGGAGTATGCTTGTATCCCGGACTGCGGATCCTGGAAATGGGGGAAAATCAACCCGAAGTGCATTTCCTGCCCTATCTGTAATGCCTATCGGTTTTAATGTATACACACCTTCTTCCGGTAAAGGCAGTTCAGACTGTGCAAATATAACCGTTGGGTCCTGGTCAGATTCATATAATGGAAATGCCCTGGTGAATTCATTATCGAGTGTATCCGTTACAATTATCTCTGAATGGGGTTTCCAGATAACTTCTTCAGATAATCTTAACCTGAGCCGGGTCTCAGAAAGCAAGCCTACCCCATCAATACGGGGTGAGACTGTATCGGGCATAGAAACAAAGAGGGTTCCAAGGTCTAGAGAATCTCCATATGCAACATCGAAGGTTTCAAAGCGAAAGGGCTGCGCCCTCTCCCGTTCCTTGTCCCAGACCCGGTTTCTGTTCACATCATTCACCCAAAACGCTTTGTAGGTACCTTCCGCTATATAACCAAAAGCCAGGCTGCCGGATGTATCCGTTTGGGCAATGTAATTAGCTCTATTCGTTAAATCGAACGGTTCCCGGTATAAAAAAACCCGCCTGCCACTCTCTCCCCTGCCTGTTTCTGAATCAAGTATTCGTGCAATAATGGTTGCGTTATCCAGAACATCTCCTGTTGAGATGGCAATTTCGTACGGGCGATCCATTTTGTTCCGATTGGTATCGGTAATATCAGTACCGGCCTGTATAATAATAGTGGTATTTTCCGGCAATGGAGATTTAAACTCAACGATACCGGTTCGGCGCCTGAAATCAATTTCAAACTCTATCCCAAGGTCCGGTTCCACACTTATATTTCTTCTGAATGAATTTCTGTCTATGAATTTGTCGAAATGAAATCGCACTTCTTTCCCTCTGAAATTGGTAGTGCCGGTTGCCGGTTCTGTACTAAGAACCCGGGGAGCGGTTCTGTCGGGTTCACCACCAGTAGGAGCCACTGGTGTTGCACAGCTTTTAAAAATAGCCAGCGCAACAATAAGCGATAAAATAGCGGCTAAAATTTTTAAGATGTGAATTCTATAAATCATAATCTTCAATAATTCTGAATATATGCAAATTTAAAGCCGGATTAAGCATTAGACAACGTGTAATTGGTATGATACTTAATTTGTCAGGAGTTTTTTGAGCCAGGCGAGACACACCGCGCTAAGCGCATTGCAATCAGATAATAAAATAACCCAAAGTTCATAAACCTGTTGCGTAATTTGGGTTTAAATCTTGCTGTGACATTTTTTTATTGTTAACGGGTCATCCCAATCAAAATGTTATGATCCTTGAATTATTCTTCACGTAATCTCTTTCTCATTCATTAATGCATTCGTTATTTTACTACCCGGATTTCAATTTGAATGAATTCATCTCCACATGTGACCTGTATATTGGAGTAATGTTATTCCATATGTTGTACTTAGAATATATTTATTGAAAAGCGCCAATTTTTCTTGTTTTTTATTGGGTTAATGATACAAATATCCGATGATCAGGAATTCGCGCAGACTTAAAAAATCAAACCGTTTTTTATGTATATCGATCACCCGGCATCATTTACTGACTATTATGAACTAACGATGGCACAGGGCTATTTCCTTGCAGGAATGCACAGTAAGACAGCCAGTTTCGACTATTTTTTCAGGAAAGTGCCATTCGACGGTGGTTATGTAATTTTTTGCGGGCTAAAAGAACTTATTGAAACCATCAAACACTTTCGGTTTAGTGAAGAAGAGATTGAATATCTGGTAAAAGAAGGTTTTTCTGATGATTTTATCACATTTTTAAGAAATTTTGAATTCAGGGGAAATATTTGGTCGGTAAAAGAGGGAGAAATCGTTTTTCCAAATCAACCCATTGCAAGGGTTGAAGGAAATCTGCTGGAAACTCAGCTCATCGAAACGCTGCTGTTGAACATTCTGAACTTTCAATCACTTATTGCAACCAAAGCGGCCAGAATAAAATACGCGGCTGGTGAAGAATCCATTGTACTCGATTTTGGCCTTCGCCGGGCACAAGGGCTGGCGGGCATTCATGCAACAAGAGCAGCAATGATAGGTGGTTTTGATGGTACTTCTAATGTGTACTCTGCACAACGGTTTTCCATTCCTGCGGGCGGAACCATGGCCCATTCATGGATTCAATCGTTCGATGATGAACTCACGGCTTTTCGAACCTATTGTGAATTTTATCCCAAATCGGCACACCTTCTTGTGGATACATATGACACTCTTGGAAGCGGAGTGCCGAACGCTATTATTATTGCAAAAGAACTTCGGGAAAAAGGGTATGAACTGAAAGGAATTCGTCTCGATAGCGGTGACCTCGCCTATTTTTCCAAACAGTCCCGTAAATTACTTGATGACGCCGGTTTTCAGAATGTCAAGATTGCCGCATCAAATCAGCTCGATGAAAGGGTGATTGCAAGTTTACGTACTCAAAATGCCCCAATCGATATTTACGGAGTGGGAACCCGCCTGGTAACCGGTGATGAAACTCCGGCACTTGACGGGGTATATAAACTGAGCTCCGTAAATAAAATACCTACTCTCAAAATTTCAGAAAATATTGAGAAAATCACCCTGCCCGGGATCAAGAAAATTTTCCGTTATCTGAATGAAGATGGCAGTTTTTATGGCGACGCTATTCTTTTGAATGAAGAAAGAATTCTTGAACGGATGCACCACCCAACTTTCCCGGCAAAAAAAAGTTATCTGAATAACCGGAATAGCGAGGAAATTTTGGAACAAGTTATCAGCAATGGCGAACAGACATTTGAAATGCCTGCTGTTGAGGAAATTGTACAATACAAAAAACAGCGTTTTGCAAAACTGCATCCCGAGTATAAACGCTTCGATAACCCGCATATATACAAAGTTGGGATCAGTTCGAGGCTTCTTGAAACAAGGGATAATCTCCTGAACATTTTAAAGCCTTAATATCATGAAAGCATTGCTAATTATAGATATTCAAAACGATTTTTGTCCGGGCGGCGCACTTGCCGTACCTGGCGGGGATACCATTATCCCGGTTGTGAACAGGTTGATTGACCGTTTCGACATCATCATACAAACCCAGGACTGGCACCCTGCCGGCCATTCTTCTTTTGCCTCATCGCATCAGGATAAAAACCCGTATGAAACAATTGAAATGGAGTATGGAACACAGGTTCTTTGGCCCGATCACTGCGTACAGGGCACTCACGGCGCCGATTTTCATCCAAGCCTGATAACCCAAAAAACCCAGGTTATCATCCGTAAAGGCTTCAGGAAAGAGATAGACTCATATTCTACCTTTTACGAAAACGACCAGAAAACAGCCACAGGTCTAACAGGGTATTTAAACCGGTGCAGCGTAACCGACATTTATGCCGTTGGGCTTGCCACCGATTTTTGTGTGAAATGGTCGGTACTCGACGGAATAGATGAAGGGTTTTCGATGCATGTGGTAAAAGATGCGGTTCAGGGCATTGACCTGGATGGATCGGTTGAGAAGGCATGGGTTGAAATGGCCCAAAAAGGCGCAAATATCTTAACCTCCGAAGAGATTTTGAGTTGATCCTGCCCGAATCATTTGATGTGATTGTTCTCGGAGCCGGTATTTCAGGGCTTTCGGTAGCAGATGCCGTTCTTCAGCAGGGTAAAAGTTGTGTGATCATTGACCCGAATGAGCCGGGAGGTGGTGCCTCAGGAGCACCTTCAATGCTGATCAATCCAGCAACCGGCCGCAGGGCAAAAAAAGCCTGGAATGCTGAAAAAGCCTTCGAATTGGTTGGCAGTTTGCTGCATCGCATACAAAATCAATCCCGACAACCCTTTTATGAACAAAATGGTGTTCTGAGGCCTGCACTTACTGAAGAAATTGCCAAAGATTTTAAACGATCTCTCACCAAATACGAATGGGATGACGGGTGGTTGGAATGGATCGATAAAACGGAATTTTCAAGACGTTTTCCATTAATCGGAAATCATTATGGTGGCTTGCTGGTGAAGAAGGCAATCACCCTTTTAGGCAACGTTTTTATGAGAAGTTATTCCCGTTTTTTAAAAAAAAACTTCCTTCAAACGGATTATGGCCGACAGCCGCAGCTATTCAGAATAAGGGAGAATTGGTATGTTGATTTAGGCGGCGGAGCAGAATATACGTCATCAATTGTTGTAGATGCCACCGGCCGGTATCAAACTGAAAGCGAATATTGGAAATTTTTACCTCTTCACCCCGTAAAAGGCCAGCTTGCTACCTATTTCTTCCAGAACTCTTTGGAGCTTGATTACTCTATATCAAGCCTTGGTTATATGGCTGTAACAAAGATCCTTCCTAAACAAATTACGGTTGGCAGCACCTATGAACATGATTTTGACAGCCTGAAAACCACACCACAGGCATCCGCTGCCCTTCAAAAAAAATTTGAAAAGACATTACCCGGCTTATTGGGAAAATCAATCCGTACAAGGCAGTGGGCATCCGTGCGGGTAAGCCTGCCGGATAAAATGCCTGTTATAGGTGTCCATCCTGAAGAACCAGGCCTTTACATTATCGGGGCACTAGGCTCCAGGGGAATGCTCCTTGGCAGATTGGCAGCTGAGCAGCTCGTTCAGCAAATGTTTCATGGAATATCACCGGATAAAGAAATCTCTGTTGACCGGTATGTATGACCCGGCCCCAAATGAAAAGTACCAAACATTGTATCCCGGCAAATTTACCCTCCGAAGTATCAACGCAGGTGGGCCGTTCCTCGAAGCTTTAGCGTAGTGGGGTTGCCTTTTTCCCCGGCTGCGCTAAACTCCATATTTGAATTGCCCAAATTTTCTACTCATCATGGGCAGGCTATTCGTTCATTCCTGACATTCACCCACAGCAGATATAACTTAAACAGTATCATTTTACGTGAACATTATGTACATTTTGTACAACAGTTACTTAGATAAATTTATTCATGGATGTGAAAACCGTAAATAGTGCCGATGCCCGAAAATCGTTTTCCAATCTGCTCAACGAAAGTGGATTTGGAGGCCGTCGTATAATCGTAACCCGAAAAGGCAAAGCTGTAGCTGCCGTTGTGCCTATTGAAGACCTTGAAGCGATACAGGCCATGGAAGACCAGAAGGATAGTACAGAAGCCAATCGTATTCTTTCTGATCCAAAAAGCGAGTACATCCCCTGGGAACAAGCCAAAAAAGAACTTGTCAAATAATGAGCTGGAAGGTTGAGATTGAGCGCAATGCTCAAAAAGCTCTTAAAAAAATTCCAAATCCCTACAAATCAAATCTCATTAAAACCATCGACAGCCTTACTGAGGATCCCCGCCGGGAGGGATGTAGGAAATTAAAAGGCCAATCAGAGTTATGGCGCATTCGCGTAAATACCTACAGAATCATCTATCAAATCAAAGACAATCAGCTCAGAATACTGATTATCCGTATCGGTCATCGAAGTGACATTTATGAAGGTTTATGAGCAGATCCACACCCGAAAATCTGACATGACCTTTCGAGCGGTTTACTCATTGTTAACCTGCTATCTTCAGATATAAGTTGGATTTCTTTTATCATGAGATTGAAGAACTCTTATTTTTTCTCTATTGTCTTTCTGACAATTGAACAACCTGACTTTTTAATTTATGTCTGCCACATTCCTGCTCTCTCTAACAGTTATCAGTATTCTCGTACTGCTTGTGCTCATCATTAAATTACGAATGCAGGCGTTTATCGCACTTCTGGTTGTGAGTATGATTGTGGCTGTAATTGGCGGCATCCCGATCGGTGAAGTTATCGATACCATACAGCAAGGGATGGGAGGAATTCTCGGTTACATTGCCATTGTGATCGGGATTGGCACCATGATCGGGGAAATTTTGCGGGTTTCAGGCGGCGCCAGGCAGATCGCCGGGACGCTTCTGAAAAAGTTCGGCGAAAAAAAAGCACCCTGGGCTCTGTCACTAATCGGCCTCATTGTTGCTATCCCGGTTTTCTTCGAGGTGGCACTTATCCTGTTCATCCCTTTGGTTTATGATCTGACCAAACGCACCGGGAAATCGATCTTGTTTTACGGGATTCCACTGGTTGCCGGAATTGCTGTGGCACATGCCTTTATTCCGCCCACCCCGGGACCTGTAGCCGTTGCTGCCCTGATAGGTGCAGATCTTGGATGGGTCATTTTCTTCGGCCTTATAGCCGGTGTTCCTTCAGCCATAGCAGGAGGTATTTTTTTCGGTCGCTATATCGGTAATAAAATCATCGTTGGCGTTCCAGAACACATGATCCCGCAAACCGATGATATCGAAACAAACCTGATGAAAATTCCGGGATTTGCAATTTCAGTGAGTGTAATTATTGTGCCGCTTCTCTTAATCCTGATGAATACCGCTTCCGGGATATTTTTCCCTGAGGATCATGTCGCTGCCATATGGATGTCGTTTATCGGCCATCCTTTTACCGCACTTATCATTGCCTGCCTGATGGCATTCCACTTTTTGGGAACACGACTTGGTTTTACACGAGAACAGGTTCAGCAGGTAGCCACAAAATCGATGCAGCCCGTGGGTATGATCATCCTTCTGACCGGTGCAGGTGGTGTTTTCGGACGGGTACTTGTAACTGCCGGTGTTGGTGAAGTGCTGATTGATGTGATGGCATCTACCGCCCTGCCAGTTGTGCTATTTGCCTTTATTGTAGCCACGGTGATCCGCGTAGCGCAAGGTTCGGCAACCGTTGCCATGGTCACGACAGCCGGTTTGATTGCTCCAATTATCGAAGTTGCCGGCTACTCACCTCCTCTGATCGGGTGTGTAACAATAGCCATCGCGTGTGGCGCCACCGTGCTGTCTCACGTAAACGACTCCGGTTTCTGGCTGGTAAAAGAGTTCTTCGGTATGACTGAAAAAGAGACGCTCACTTCCTGGACCATTATGGAAACCATCATCGGTGTAACCGGGGTTTCCATTGTGCTTGTGATTAGTTTGTTTTTGTGAATCAAAACAACGGTGCGTAGAATATCGAATATTGAACGCCCAATGTTGAATATCGAATTTTCAGTAGATTTTGAGAAATACAATACTTCGATATTCAACATTCAGTATTCATTATTCGATATTCAAAGAGCGGAGAGGGAGGGATTCGAACCCTCGGTGCCGTTTTCACGACACACTCGCTTTCCAGGCGAGCCCGTTCGACCACTCCGGCACCTCTCCTCTGGAAGGAGGCTAAAGATAGATGTTTGCCGGGCTACATTCAATCAGAATGGTTAGAGAATTTGTCGATTATCGATTGAAAATTTTTAATAATTAAATCGCTGCCGGGTAAAAGCCTTAACCCTCTCTCCATCCTGTCGGGCCGGCCTGAATCGCCATTGCATAGCGGCTTTCAATACGGCATCCATCAAACCGTACTGAACAAACGGCAACTGTTCAAAGCTGCCATCTTCACTGTATAACCTTATTTCCATAATACTCACTTCTTCAACTTCACCATTCTCGTCCACAAGAAAATTTACAATCATTTCAAGCTTGCCGCGCAATTCATCCGGAACCTGTTCCGGGGCCGAAGCTTCAACTATCCTGACAACTGTGGGAGGTATTTGCGGATTGCTTACAATCCGCGCCTCGTTACCGGCTAAACCGGTTCCAAAACCAGGATCAAGAAGCGGTAAATCGGGAAGATTTAGATCCAGATCGATATCTATCTCAATCTCTATAATTTCATCATCCGGTACAGGAACAGGAAGCTGCGGCCTTGGAGGGGCCGGCGGTGAGGTCTGCTGCCGTGTTACTTCAATATCATCGAGCAGCACCGCCTCCTGCTCAACTATCTCAAAATCAAGGCTTGCTACATACTCTGTTACAGGCCAAAACCTGAACGCAGCGATGGCAAGAAGCTGAATCACAACAATACAACCCATCACCAGGTTGCGGTATGCATGATCAGGCAACCTTCTATTTTTTTTGATTTTTGACACTGTAGTAGCCTCTGTAACTGCAGAAAGCAGGATTTTAACTTTATTTGCAATAATAACGGACATGCATTAACAAAATGATAAGCAGAATCGTTACATTTTTATATTATCCAACTCTTGTAAAACACGCCGGATAAAACCATCATGTTGTTCAAGTAAAAGCTCAGCATTTTCTTTATTCATGCCGGACAGAGCCATCAGAAGGGCAGTTTTTACATGATGGTCTGCTTTATTAAGCAGTTCAGAAGCTTCATCGTAATGGATTCCTGAAAGCAGCATAACAATTCGTTTTGCCCTCTCCTCGAGTTTTTTATTTGTAAGCTGAAGGTCAACCATCACATTTTCATACACTTTACCAAGTCGAATCATTGCACCTGTGGTAAACATGTTGAGAATCATTTTTTGGGCTGTTGCACTTTTCATACGTGTACTTCCCATGATCACTTCCGGCCCAACGGGAACATCAATCAGAATATCCACATCTACATCTACCTGCACGGCAGAAACAGTAGTCACCAATACGGTTTTACAACCTTTTTCTGAGGCTTTTTTAAGTACTCCATGTACATATGGTGTGCGTCCGCTTGCTGCAAGACCCACAACAATATCATGTGGCGAATGGATTTTACTGCTGGCTTCATCCTTGCCATACTCCTCAAGGTCTTCAGCTCCTTCCTGTGCCCTGAACATCGCTTTATCGCCACCAGCTATAAATCCTTGTACAGTTTCAGGGTCCGTTCCGAATGTCGGCGGACATTCGGCCGCATCGAGAACTCCCAGCCTGCCACTAGTTCCGGCACCAAAATAGAGAAGCCTCCCCCCTTTTTTCAGCCCTTCAACAATAAGGTCAATCGTCTCAGCAATTTGATCCAATCTTTTTGAAACGGCATCGGCAACATATCTATCTTCATTATTGATGATTTCTACAATAGTACGGGAATCAGCGAGGTCAATCTCCATGCTATTGGGGTTGCGCTGTTCCGTAAGCAGTTTTTCGAGTTTATGAAATAATTCCTTGTCAGCTTTCACGTATTCCACTGTCTTTTAGTCCACCAGTTACTTGAATGGTTAACCGGGGCGGATTCCTTGTTTGGGTGCTTTTTATATTTATTATCCAATAAGATTGAAGATACCAGTGCAGCCACTTTATTATCACTGTTTTCAGTAATAATTTGTGGCTGATAGTAGTTTGGTATAAAATGCGTATCGTAATTCCCTTCCCGGAAATGAGGCTCATTCATCACAAATTTACAAAATGGAATCGTTGTTTTAACACCTGAGACCGTATATTCATCCAATGCCCGGATCATTTTTTGAATGGCTGATTTCCTGTCGGTGGCATGCACACAGAGTTTTGATATCATCGGGTCATAGTAAATGGATATTTCCTGCCCTTCATCGATTCCTGAATCAACACGTACACCATTTCCAGATGGTATTCGGTGCCTGGAGAGTTTCCCGGTACTGGGGAGAAAGTGATCAAACGGGTCTTCAGCATAAATCCTGCATTCAATGGCATGTCCGTTCCTGGTAACCTGATCTTGTGTAAAGGGCAGTTTTTTCCCTTCGGCAATGTCAATCTGGAGGGATACGAGGTCAATCCCGGTGATAAGCTCCGTCACAGGATGTTCTACCTGCAATCGTGTATTCATCTCAAGAAAGTAAAAACTCCTGTGTTTATCGACTAAAAACTCAACGGTGCCGGCCCCATAATAACCGCAGCTTTTTGCGGCTGCCACGGCAGCCTCAGCCATTAACTTTCGCAAGTCATCAGTCATAAATGGAGAAGGAGCTTCCTCTATCACTTTTTGATGCCGTCGCTGAATGGAGCATTCTCGTTCGAACATATGTATCACATTTCCATGTGTATCGCCAAATACCTGGAATTCAATATGGTGTGGTTCATCGAGGTATTTTTCAAGAAATACACGCCCGTCACCAAATGCATTTTGAGCTTCAGAACGTGCGGCTTTAATACTATTTTCAAAATCATCTTCGTCATGAACGATTCTCATACCTTTACCTCCGCCACCAGCCGCAGCCTTGATCAAAACGGGGAATCCAATTTCTCTTGCAACAATTTTTGCTTCCGAAAGACTTTCGATATCAGATTCGGTGCCAGGCGGAAGTGGTACATTCGCTTTTTTTGCCAGTTCTCGTGCCTTTGTTTTATCACCCATCAATTCAATTGCACGGGGCGAAGGGCCGATAAAAATGATATCATTATCAATACAAAGTTTTGCAAAAGCAGCATTTTCACTTAAAAATCCATACCCGGGATGAATGGCATCGGCCCCGGTAAGTTTGGCCGCATCAATTATTTTTTGATGAACAAGGTAACTCTCAGAAGACGCTGCATTACCAATATGCACCGACTCATCAGCAAAAAGAACATGTGGTGAAGTATGGTCAACACTTGAAAATACCGCAACTGTTTTTATGCCCCTTTCCCGGCATGTTCGTATTACACGTAATGCAATTTCACCCCGGTTGGCGACCAGGATTTTATTAATATTGGCCATAGTTGAAATCAGAACAAATTATCCTTAAGCATGTGTGGAGCTAACGTCCAAAGGTCGTTTGTCTCCTGATCCCACACATAATGCTCATGCTCGATGAATTTTAGCCAAAGCAGGTCGCTCATTTTCCGGGTTTCGTCTTTTGTCGGGTCATTTTTGTAATTCAAAAGTCGAATATCAACCGAACTAATCAGTTTAAGTAATTTATCATCGTTTAAATTTGGTATAAATTCAACCGGGTTATTAAAATATATACTGTCATCGATCACATTATCCATATGCACCCTGATATCAAAGTAACCACAAATACCAACTACCTTCTGAAAATTTGTGGGATATTTTAGTGCCATTAAAAGTGCTGCATACGCTCCAATTGCCACACCTGTGGTGATGATAAAAGGATTGGAATTGATATCAGAAATAAAAGGTAGGAGCTCATCCATGATGTATTCCTGGTATTGTTCAAACCTCCGTATCCGTAAGAGTGGTTCAATTTCATGATTCATAAAACTTTCATCCGAAAAGTTATCAATCAAAAATAACTGGTTAAATCCGTCATCAATTTGCTGCTGCAATATGTGTACTGCGTGTTTATCTTCCCACTCTTTAAAATTTCCGTGTGCACTTGGAAAAACGATAACCGGTGTACCCTCATCACCGTAGATCAATAAATCCATTTCTTTGCCCATACTAGGGCTATTCCACGACTTAAAGACTCGTTTCATATTACTCCTGCTTTGATTTAATTGTATACTTATCCCCCACCTTTCAATAAGATATATAATTTTTTCAGAAGTGAAAGCAGAAACAATCAACAATACTGATGAAGAACACAAAATAAGAGTATAAAGAGGTAACTCAGCCCTGCTGCCTCATACCTAGCAATACTCTTGGCAGAATCGAGAATTTTTCAGTTGAATTGAGAAAAGCACGGGAATTGAACACCTCGTAATTATTCTTTTCGATCTTATCCAAAATTCTGCTGTAATTTTCGCGAGCAAGCTTAACCGGAAGCCAGCTGTCTCTGCTTAGCATAGGAATACCTTCATCCGAACTTATATAATACTCACGGGTACGCTGGATCTGAAAAATCATCATATCAATAAATTTGCCGGTAACCTTTTTTTCGAAGAGTTCAGCTTCGGTGATATTGAAATTATTGAGGTCTTCAGCAGGCAGGTAAATCCGGTTTCTATCAAGATCCTCCCCGATGTCTCTTAAAATATTTGTAAGCTGCATGGCTATGCCAAGATCCACGGCGTGATCGAGTGCTTTTGGGTCATTATATCCAAAAACTTCGCTTGTCATTAGACCAACCACTGAAGCTACTTTATATGAATACTGATAAAGCTCATCGAAGGTGTCGTAACGGTTCTTCGTCAAATCCATGGTTACACCATCAAGCAGGGTTAACGGGTATTCGATGGAAATGTGAAAACGTTTAAGTACGTCTGCGAAAGCAAGCAAAATAGGATTATCGTGCTCTACTCCCCTGTAAGTGCTGATTAACTTTATTTTAAATAATTCGGTTCTTTCGGTGATTTCAGCATAACTGATTTTCTCATTATTTATCAGGTCTTCAGTTTCATCTACAAGGTCATCCAAATACCGGCACAGGGCATATATGGCGAATATACTTCGTTGTTTATGGTAAGGCAGAAACCGCGTAGCCATATAAAACGTTTTCGCATACTTACGGGTTACAGCCCTGCAGTGAGCATAGGCGGATCTCAAGGCCGAATCTTCAATCTCAGAAATTACAGCCTGATGAAAATTCGTTTTTTCATAGATTGGCCTCAAAAAGGTATAAGGTATGCGTAGGATATTAGACATAAAAGTTTATATCGTTTATTTTAATGAATCTTAAACTACCCTCAAATAGTTCCGGATAATTTATATTTAGGCTATAATTCTTTTTTTCTGTTATTTTAAATTCGTAAATAAGGACTGAATAAGCCTGTTCTCGAAAAAATAATGAAGATGAGCATTGCTGTCACAATTAATAATCAGTGATGTGCTTGAAATACACTACTTCCTGTTAAACCAGGAAACAAAATATTACCAAAATGAAAACAAAAGGAAAAAAAATCACAATATACCAGGTTGCCCAGAGAGCCGGAGTTGCCATTTCCACCGTTTCAAGAGTATTGAATAATTCACCAAATGTATCGGAAAAAACAAAAGACAAGGTAAATGAAGCAATTACAGCTCTCAATTTCAGGCCCCAGGTAAGTGCAAGAAAACTGGCGAGCCGTGAACCGCAAATGCTTGCCATTGCAGTACCTTCTTTTACCACTCCATATTATAATGAAGTGTTGAAAGGTGTTAAAGATGAAATTTCCGATCTTGATCTGGATATTGTGATTTACAATACCGGTTCAAAAAATCCAAAAGAAGGAATTGAAAATTTCTTTTATCGCGGTACGGCCGATGCAGTTATCGCCATTAGTATCGATATCACTGATACTGTTCACCACCAGCTTCAGTCATCTGAAATACCTATTGTACTTGTTGGGAGTGCACACCCGGCTTACGATTATTTTGAATTAAATAACAGAAAGGGAGGATTTTTAGCTGGCGAACACCTGATCAAACAAGGTTATGAGAAGCTTGGAATGATTAAACCAATCCTCAATACAGGTTCTTCTGTTGAACGGGAAGAAGGATTTATTGAAGCTATGCGACAATTCAAAATTCCGGTTCACAAGAAATTTTTTATTACAGGAGAAAGTACAAAACATGCCGGTTATACCGAAGAAGCGGGTTTTGAAGCGATCTTTCAGTACGACAGAATGGGTGAGTTTCCCGATGCTATCTTTTGTTCGAATGATACCCAGGCAATCGGTGCTTATCACGCATTAAACAAACTTGGCATTAAAATTCCAGATGATATTGCCATCATGGGTTACGATAACATCAAATTTACCCGATATCTCGATCTTACCACAATAGATCAGAAAATGTATACCGTGGGTGTTAAAGCCATTCGGCGGCTGGCAGATCTGATCCGGCATTCTCAGGAAGGTAAAGTCCAGGAAATCATTGATCCAATCCTTGTTCCCAGGGAATCAACCAAAAAGCCTAAATCGTGATATATGCATCAAAAAGAAGCATTCGAAAGATGCATTACTACAACAAATGCCGGGGGGTTTGGAGAGCCATATAAGGGGAAGGTGCGGGATGTTTACAATCTGAATAATAAAACGATCGGTATTGTTGTTACCGATCGCATTTCTGCTTTTGATTATATTATGAAGCAGGCTATTCCATACAAGGGGCAGATTTTAAACAAACTGTCTGCATTCTCTTTTAATATCGTAAAAGATATTTTACCCACACATGTGATTGATGTCCCCCATCCTAATGTGACAATTGCAAAAAAATGCCTACCCATTCCTGTAGAAATTGTGGTTCGCGGTTACCTGACCGGTCATGCATGGCGTGTATATAAAAACGGCAGCCGTACCTTGTGCGGAGTTCGGTTACCAGACGGCATGAAGGAAAATCAGCCATTCAAAGAACCTATATTAACACCAGCTACAAAAGCCACATCCGGCCATGATGAAGATATATCAGAGGAAGAAATTTTGGACCGTGGACTCGTAAGTCCGGAAAATTGGCAACTTATCCGAAAGAAAGCATTTGAGCTTTTTGATCGCGGAACAAATATTGCTCAAAAACAAGGGCTTATCCTTGTTGATACTAAGTATGAGATGGGATTTTATAATAATAAACTTACACTGATTGATGAGGTGCATACCTCCGATTCTTCCAGGTATTTTTATAGACAGGGTTTTGAACAGAGGTTGAAGGAAGGTTTGCCACAGCGACAGCTCTCGAAAGAATTTTTACGGGAATGGCTGATGGAAAAAGGATTCCGTGGCCTTGAAGGGCAAATACTCCCGGATCTCACAGACTCATTCAGATGGAGTATATATCAGCGTTATTCCGAGCTTTACGAGATTTTGACAAGTACACAATTTAAGCCTGCGTTGATTAAAGATATCAACAAAGACCTGGAAAATATCTTTCCGCAATACTGTTGATAGATCGCATCAACCCGGATAGAGTAAAGTAAGCGGACGGTTATTTTGGTTCCATGTTGAATCTGATTCAAATGTGCGCCCCATTGCACGGAACTGCCTCACAAAACGGCGTTTAGTTACACTTGGGGCAAACTGTCCGTATTCTATCATAAACAATCGTTGTGTTTCCGGATCGTGGTAAAAGAAATTAACAAATGGCCCGCCCATAAAATCATTGGTCATTCTCCAGGTACCGAGAGTTTCAAAACCAACAATCCGGTCATCCCGGGTTACCTCATCTGTTATGACAGCTCTTCTGTATTCGGTAGTAACATACGAGCCCTCTCTATCTCCCTGAATATATCTTTGTAATAATGAATCTCTAGTTGCATTAATCCATTCATCATTGATAAAATCGATATTATCAACATTATCTTTCCACCAGGCTAAAATCCACCGATCGTTTTCAGCAAGATACCTGCGAAAAACTGCCGCATTGTCTTCCCTGATTGTCCAGTTATAATCATGCTGCATGCGTACTTTCCAGCCATAATTTTGCCACAGTGAGTCATTTATTGCAACTTGCTCACCCCTTCGGTAAACCTCATTTATTCTTCGGATAAATTCCCTTTCCAGTAAATTTCCGACAAGCGATTTCTCTGAATTGATAATTTTTTCGGCCAGTGCTTCATCATCAGTCGATGTTAAAATCAACACCCATTGATCCCGCACCCAACGGTCAGAAATCGGAAAGGCGAAACTTTCACCTTGCCTAACCCGGTTTTCGATATCCTCGCTTAAAATAGCGCGTATAAGGGAAGCAGTATTTGTGTTATCATCTATAGGGGCAGCAAAAATCACGTTTTTATGCCTTCTTAAATCTTCGAGTTCTGAATTGGTCCTGAAATCCCTGAATATCAGCCGATAGGTAGGCTCATAACCAGGAAGTGTTTCAATTCCTTTGCCAAATGTTTCTTCGATAGCCATTGCTGTTTCACTGGTCCACTGTGTGGAATCCATCACTACAATTACATCGTCAATAGCACCGATCGACATCGGCCGATAATCGCCTCCACAGGCAGAAAATAAAAATAACAGGATCAGGGGTAGCGTCGGGACAAAATATTTCATGTAGATGTAAGGTATTTTTTTGGGTTAAAGATTCCCAAATTTTAGCTTTTTAACAAAATTAAAAACGTGTTCTTTCCAATCTTTATTGGGATAGTTTTCCCTGATGATATCAATTAATGCACTTCCAACGATAAATCCGTCTGCATCTTTGGCAATAAGTTTTGCGTCTTCGTGGCTTTTGATGCCAAATCCAACCAGTGTTGGATTTTTTGTTATGTTCGATTTAACTCTTTCTATGAATTTCCCGACAGATTGCGC
This sequence comes from Balneolaceae bacterium, assembly GCA_007694095.1. Taxonomy (GTDB): domain Bacteria; phylum Bacteroidota; class Rhodothermia; order Balneolales; family Balneolaceae; genus Rhodohalobacter. Next base: position 44,942 of record RECI01000187.1, read on the forward strand.
TACTTCATTACCACTCCTGGCTCCCGTAACACCTGTTACAGAAACACAATAGACAAAACCACTGCTGAGTTTGTCAACTAATTGCATTCGCTTGTCGGAACTGTTTGGGGCAACAAGATATATCATGTTAAGTCCATGCTTTTCGGCTGCACCGGCAATAATGGATGATTCTTCTGGCGGAGCATCAGGGATAATCAATCCGTCAACACCACAATTTGATGCTTCTTCACAAAATGACTCTACCCCGTATTTGAAAACCGGGTTTATATAACCCATTAAAATAACCGGTATTTCAGAACTTTTTCGCAGTTCACTGACTATTTCAAAGATTTTTTTCATGGTGATTCCATTCCCGATTGCCACATTGCTGGCATATTGAATGGTTGGCCCATCTGCAAGCGGATCACTGAAGGGCATACCGAGTTCGATAAGGTCAGCCCCGTTTTTTTCAAAGCCGAGAATAAGATCCACTGTAGATTCCAGATCCGGGTAACCGGCAGTGATAAAAAGCGACATTACCTTTTCACCGGATTTCTTATTTCTAAAAACCGAATGTATTCGTGATATTTTGGTTGTTGTCAAAGTTTATGTTTATTTAGAAAATTTAAAAAGAAGATAGACACGCTCGAAGTCAGTGAAATGGTAATGGAAAAAAGAGCCTGAACGTTATTTGCTATATTAGTCTTATTCACAAAGTTTCGAACTTCATTCTCCTAAAGATGCGCAATATACTTTTGTTTGTTACACTTCTAAAAAAGAAATCGCTAGCATTATGGATATGGATCGTTCAGATCGTTCTCTTTGACGGGACTGGCAACGCGCACGAACCTGGATCTTTTCGGCTATGCAATGACAATTTATAGTCCTTCATCGAATTAATTTGCTGTTTTCTTATTACTGGTTTTTATTCTCAATACCAAAGAACTCCAGCACCGAAATCATATCTTCCTGATCGATTCCGGCTTCTGCCATCTTTCCAAAGCTGGTATTTTCAATAAAGATCATCCGGTAATCTACAGAATCAGGTAAATTATCTTCTGCAATACTTATGTGATCCCAACCGCTGGTGGTGCGTGTGATAGCTACCGAGCCGCGCCCGACTAAAAATATCAGTTTTACTCCGATACCGTCAACCGAACGGTACATATACGGGAGAAGATGCCACCCTCCAAGAGATCCACCTCCCGTATGATTGGCATTGGCATAGATCACAATAGCTCCACCGGCTTCAAAAAAAGTCGATGTTTCGATCCCGCCTGTTACCTCAGATGGAATGAAATACTCACGGAAAATATTATTGGATCCATAGTGGAGATTATTGCTCCAGTCACTTGCAGCAACTGTAAAATTAAAAGTTTGTACATTCGCATTTCCATCCTGACCATCCTGACCATCCTGACCATCTTCTCCGTCTTGTCCAGAAGGGCCTTCGGGACCTGGCGTACCCTGTGTACCCGTTAACCCTTGTTCACCGGGTGGTCCTTGCGGACCTGCAGGCCCCTCGCAAGCAATGCCTGCCAATACAAGTGTAAGTACTGTAATGAAAACTATATAGATTTTGATTTTCATACCATTATATAATATAGTTAAAGGTAAAGTTTTCAGAAATTTACTCAATTGAAACCAGAACCACTAACCGGTTTAAATATTGAGTTCAACTAAGTATCTAAAACGGATTAAGAATCTGGTAGCATGTTATCCCACATAAAACAGGAGTATCTTGTCTATCTTGCGGCGCATAAGTTATTAAAAGGGATTTTTTTTAAACCATTCCGAAATGGTTTTCATATCTTTGTCCCCTCGTCCCGAGCAGTTCACTACAACAATCTCATCTTTTTGAGTAAGAGGCATGAGAGTCTCGAGGTATGCAAATGCATGAGCTGTTTCGATTGCCGGAATAATACCTTCTTTCTCCGAAACCAGTTTCACCGCATCCATTGCCTGCTTGTCTGTTACACCATAGTAATGAACTCGCTTGCTATCATGCAGGTAAGAGTGTTCCGGGCCTATACCCGGGTAATCAAGTCCGGCACTAATTGAGTGTGCAAGCTGTATTTGGCCTTCGCTGTTATGCAGCAGGTAGCTCATGGAGCCATGCAGGATGCCCGGTGTACCAATGGTGAGTGTGGCTGCGGTCTGATCTGTATCAGCACCTAGTCCTGCGGCTTCTATGCCGATCATTTTTACATCCTCATCTTCAATAAACGGGTAGAAAAAACCTATTGCATTACTTCCGCCACCAACACATGCAATAAGATAATCAGGTTTTTTACCTTCCATGTGCTTGAGCTGATCCTTTGTTTCCTCACCGATAACACGATGAAAATTCCTTGTCATCATTGGATACGGATGCGGCCCAACCACAGATCCTATGATGTAGAACGTATTTTCTACATTGGTAACCCAGTCGCGAATAGCCTCATTTGTAGCATCTTTAAGGGTTTTAGAACCACTTTCAACAGAGCGGACTTCAGCACCAAGCAATTCCATACGGTCTACATTCAGCTTCTGGCGCTCCATATCCTCCGCACCCATGTAGATCACACATTCAAAACCGAATTTGGCACAGGCTGTAGCCGTTGCAACTCCGTGCTGACCGGCCCCGGTTTCAGCAATGATCCGGGTTTTGCCCATTTTTCTTGCCAGAAGCAGCTGACCAATTGCATTGTTAATTTTATGAGCTCCGGTATGACAAAGATCTTCACGTTTAAGATAGATTTTTGCCCTGCCATAATGTTTGCTCAGGCGGCCGGCGTAGGTTAATTTTGTTGGCCTGCCAACATATTCCCGCAGTAAATCGTGGTACTCTTTCTGAAACAGTGGATCGCCCTGTACTTCATTGTACGCTTCCTCAAGCTCTTCAAGGGCAGGAATAAGAATCTCAGGCACAAACTTGCCGCCATATTTACCGAAGTAACCTTTTTTATCTGGTGCTGTGTATTTCATTTTTTTGTGAGTCTTGGGTCTTGAGTCTTGAGGTTCTTCAAAATAACTCAAGGCTGATGACTATTTTTCTAAATTAATGTTCTTTTTTCTGCCATATCTCACTCATTACTTCAAAAAAGTGTTCGACCTTATCAAAATTTTTGATGCCGGGAGATTCCTCAAGTCCGCTTGAAAGATCAACGGCAAAAGGGTTTGCGGTTTTGATGGCATAGCGGATATTATCAGAATTCAACCCTCCGGAGAGAAAAAATGGCTTGTCATATCCCAGGTTTTTAAGGATAGTCCAGTCAAATGTTTTACCCGTACCGCCCCACAATCCATCCGTTTTTGTATCGAACAAATAATAGTCAACCACATCGCTGTATGGTTCAATTTCACTCAATAACACATCACCGTTTTTTTCCTCGTTGATGTGGAAAACCTTTATTACCGGTTTCTCCACAAGTGCGCAGTACCCCGGCGATTCATTACCATGAAGTTGTACCAGGTCTATGCCGGTATTACGCGCAATACTATTCACATCATCGAGGGGCTGGTTTACAAACACTCCCACTTTCTGAGG
>RECI01000010.1 GCA_007694095.1 Balneolaceae bacterium
GCCGGATGGGATGGCATTTATGCCTTATGAGTGAATTAATTCGGTTCTGAGATCCTGAGCCTCAACCCCGACATTAGATTAACGATAGGAGAGATAATTACCCTTCATTTGCTTTATATAGGATTTCCGTTGACAGGAAAGATAAATAATATTAAAATTTCTTAATATTATTTATCTTATGTCTAGTGTAATAAATATAAAGCATGATTTTAAACGGTGAATTTCAAATAAAAAAGGGAGTTGAGATTCAACCCAGGGTAGAAATGGAACAATTCTCTGCACGCGCTTCCATGAGATTTATAAACAGTAAACCGGAAGAAATTGATGAAAATATCATCAAAACACTTGAAGATTGTGGAAAATTAACGGGAGCTGATAAGATTTACATCAACCTGAAAGGAAAATCAGAATATGAATGGATTCCGGAATATGAATGGCTAAATACTGAGCAGGCCAAATACAGAAGATTTAATGAGCCGGTTTTATTCGATGGTTTCAATTACTGGAATGCAACTCTGGAAAAACGGGACACTATTTACGTTACAAATTGCTATGATTTACCGCCCGAAGCAATCGCCGAAAAAAGGTTTCTGATCAGCCATGGCATCCGGTCAACCCTGATTGTTCCGATTGTATTACAGGAGCGGGTTATCGGATTATTCGGGCTTGAATGCTACAGGGATGAAACATATTGTTCAGACGATGTCCGAAGCGTACTAAAAACTGTAGCAAATATGCTTGCATTGGTACTTGACAGGGTCAGGCTTGAAAAGGAAAGTGGTTATCAGCTTCAATTCAGAAAGCTTATTTCAGAAATTGCTTCAGGTTTTGTCAATATTCATGGTGACGAATTTGATTCTATCATTGCAGATAGCATTAAAAAAATAGGATTGTTCTTTCAGGCTGACCGTTCATGCTTATTAACTTACAATCAAGAAACTGATACCTACAGCCTTTCTCATGAGTGGGTTGCTGATGGCATTAGTCAGACAAAAGGCTTTATCAAGAACTTGTCATTAGTTCATTTTCCCTGGTGGACTAAATTTGTTGACAGCAGTAACATCATATACATAAATAATGTGGATGAGTTACCTGAAGAAGCCTTAAATGAGAAAAAATTTCTGTCTAATCTAAATATAAAATCTGTATTAGGATTGCCGATTTATATTCAGGGAGCTCCATACGGTTTGTTGGCTGTTAATTATGCGAACAGGCAATCAAATCTTAATGAAGAACAAATTTCATCTTTTCAACTGCTGCATGAAAATGAATATTTCGGTTTTGTTGGTTTCGATTCAGTGAGTAACACACATACATATACAGAGAAAGAGATAAAAATTTTGAATGTATTTGCCCAAATGCTGGTAAATGTTGATCAACGCAAAAAGATGCAACAGAGACTGATTCAAAGCCGCGAGGAAGCTAACCGCGCAAATCGTGCAAAATCTATATTTCTTGCAAACATGAGTCATGAAATCCGTACTCCATTAAACGGTGTTATTGGTTTCATGGATTTACTGAATCATACAGAACTGACAACGGAGCAGCAAAATTATATTGAAAGTGCTTTAAAATCAGCTGAAAGCCTGATGAGTATTATCAATGATATACTCGACCTGTCGAAAGTAGAGGCCGGAAAACTGGAACTCGAAGAAGTGATGAGCAATTTATTTGAAGTTGTTCGCCATGCAGTGGATATGATCCGTTACAGTGCCCGGAAAAAAGGGCTTGAAATGAATCTGATTATCGAGGATAATGTTCCGGAATTTGCAGTTTTTGACCCGCTGCGTTTAAAACAAATTTTGGTAAACCTTATAAGCAATGCTGTAAAATTTACAGCAAATGGAAAGGTTACAATAAAGATCAGCTTTGCAAAAAAAGAGGGAAGTTTACCACAAAAAGGCATATTCCGGTTTGAAGTTGAGGATACAGGAATTGGAATATCAGAGAGTAAAAAGAATCACCTGTTCAAAGCGTTTTCTCAAATCGATAACGCAATTACCCGGCAGTATGGTGGAACGGGTCTTGGATTGATCATATCAAATATGCTTGCCAGGAAAATGGGAAGCTATATCGATTTTGTAAGCAAAGAAGGTGAGGGCAGCCGCTTCTATTTCTCAATTGAGAAAGAATATACTGAAAAAAGAATGAAGGGCGATGATATGCGAATTACAGTAACTGAAAATAAAATTGAACCCAACGCTTCAAAAATCTTTAAAATACTATTGGCCGAGGATACAGAATTAAATCGTTTGCTTGTAAAGGCAATTCTCAGAAAAATTTATCCTAATGTTGAAATCATTGATGCTGTAAATGGAAATGAAGCAGTGGTGAAGTTTATGGAAACAAAACCGGATATCGTTTTTATGGATATTCAGATGCCATTTAAAAGTGGTTTTGAAGCAACGAGGGAAATCAGGGCGTTTGAAAATTCTAATGATAAAAGAGTTCCCATTGTGGCATTAACTGCCAGCGTGGTAGAAGGGACTGAACAAAAATGTTTACTTGCCGGAATGGATTTCTACATTTCAAAACCTTTCAGAGATTACGAGATAAAAGAGTGCATCACCCGTTTTATTAATTAAAGAGGATGAATTAAACCCAGATTAAGCGATAGGCTTCCGAAGTCTTTCGGAGTTGTGAAAGAAACCCTTAAAGATTAAAAGATGGAGGTTTTTAAAAAATGAAAAGCGACTTCGGAAGTCTTTTTCGTCTATTGCTAAATGTGGGTTAAAGGCTTCGCAAGTATTCAATACTTTGTGGAATTTGTTCCAGTACACGGCTGCTTTCGTCTTCAATGAAATAGTGCCTGATCCCGGCGTCTATTGCCGCTTTCATAATTGCAGGTATATCCAGTTCTCCAGTTC
>RECI01000103.1 GCA_007694095.1 Balneolaceae bacterium
ACCGTTATGTTTACAAAAATATCTGGTAGAATCAGGATGAAGCTGAAAAATAAAAAACTCCTTATTAGCCTTTTAATTACGGTTGTTTTTATTACTGTATTCACAATACTCTGGAAAACGGGGAAAGATGAAGTCTACTATCTATGCGGTAATTTCTCGGCTGGTGAAACAAAATCAAATGTAATCAGGCAACTGGAAACAGCTAACCTGTCCAGCTATACACACAAAATTGATGTAAACGGATCAATTATTGTGTTCAGTAGTCGGCTCTTTTTTGTTACTAATCAATGTATTATCAAATTAGATAAAAGTGAAAAAGTTGTGCTTGCGAGCTATAAGTAAACTAACAATCGTTTCAGGCGAACTCGAACGCGGCTTGGGTCTTTAATTTTTATAACTCGCCTCGCCGTTTAGCCGTTATTTGCTTTCCCTCTTCAAAAATTTCCAATTCATTCATCAGTTGCAGATTATACGCCATTGACGTACTATTCCTTAAAACAGACCGTTACTAAATGGAGTTCTTTGAAACGTCCATATTTACGAAACTGATTCAAAAGCTGATTTCAGATGAGGAATATCACCTGCTTCAATTGCAGTTATCTGTCAGGCCAGAATCCGGTGACATTATCAAAGGAAGCGGTGGTATTTGGAAACTGAGATGGACAGGTTCAGGACGTGGAAAACGGGGCGGCATCCGGGTGGTTTATTACTACATCACTGAGGATGAACAAATTTATATGCTCTATGCATATCCAAAAAGCAAAAAGGATGATCTCACTGCAGATCAATTGAAGCAACTAAAACAACTGGTTGAGGACCAATTGTCATGAAAGATGAAATGTTTAATGAATTAATCGAAAGCGTCAAACAGGCCGGAGAGATTCGAAAAGGCAAACGCAAACCATCCAGGCACACTTTGATAGAAGAGCCTGATGTTGCAGCGATTCGGGAAAAGTACGATATGACCCAACAGGAGTTTTCTTCATTGCTTGGAATCAGTGTGGGTACCCTTCGAAACTGGGAACAAGGAAGGCGTAAACCTCAAGGTCCGGCCAAAGTTCTTTTGAAAATTGCAGATAAGAGACCAAAAGCAATTTTTGAATCTTTATCGTAAACTATCGTCAATTAACCAGCGGTTCGTACGATCGGTTTACGGTTATGTGGTCGATGGATTTTATCCGGCCCCGCCGTACAAACGCCAAACCGTTATGTGGCTTGAGTTTACTATCCTCCAGTATTCCTAATTCTCCTCACTTCCTTTAAGCTGCTAAGAACCGAGTATGCAATCTCTATAATTCTTAATCGCGAGGTGATGTTCGTACGTTGGCTTTAAATAATCCTGATTCATATCACTCTCACAATTACATCTTAACTTGGACAGAATGCAAGGGCATGCCAATGTTGCAGGCAAACCCAGAACAACCGGGAAAACGTGTGAGCTTCACAAATACAACATTTTTAACATCATAATTATTCATGTATGAAAATATTAAAGACGTTAATTACCGTACTTGCTGTTATTACTTTGGCAAGCTGTTCTGCTAATAACAACAGAACAGTAGATGATATTCTAAACTCCTCGTTTAGGGTGTATCAAATATCCGGATTTGAAGGCCCCAAAATCGACATCAAAAAAGATAGTCTTGCTCAGTTTTTGACTGCTCTGCATTACAATATTCCGCTGTCTGAAATTGAAAGTGCATTGGAATGGAGTCCGGAGTCAACGGAGAGGAACGCAGATGCCCTTATTGAAAATAAATTGCTTTCAAGAAAGGGAGATTACTATCAACCAAACCTTGGGATAATCACCTTAGAGCGAGGGAATTTATTAAAAGAAAAAGCCCAAAAAGTAGCCAATGAAATTGCAGACAGCATATACAAATGGTTACCGGAAATACAAGAAATACATAACGAATCGAACATTTCGCAGAATCATGATTTCCGTGAATTGTCTCTCTTTTATCTGAGTAATGTGATCCTTGATAATTTTCAAATCCAACGGGTGGAAGAAGAATTTTTGAACCAAGAGCGGCCTTTAAGAAATGGAGCCCGATATTACCTTGCCATTGTTGAAGATGATCTTGCCGGCAATACCGAACCTTACGGAATCTATGGCAACCGAGGACTTCATTGGGATGATTCAACAGGCATTTCCGTGTATGGGAATAAGCGAATTGAGTCAAATATTGGCTGGGATAATTATGAAGATAAGTATATACATGTTTTTGATGAACATGATACTCAGTTGATAACCCAAAAAATGCCTGATCTGTTTTTACCAACTCTGCTCGATATACTGAATAAAAACAAACCGGATTTTGAAATCACATACCAAGAGTTGAAATTTGACAATGAAATTTCCTTTGAAGAGTTTTTTATCTTTTGGTACCATTGGATTTATACTGAAGCGACTGATGTCCTCATTGCAAAAAACATCATTCAAAAACCGCGAGACGAAATGTTTTATTACCAGATTGCGGTGAATTTTTAAACGGTAAATGTTGCATTAATGTACTGTTTTTGCTTTTGCCAATATACATCACGAAATAAATAACTTGAAAAGCATTCAAATCAGGAAATCAACAATAACCTAATTCGCCTAATTGAAGTTATAATAAACAGAGCCAGCTTTCAAAGGTTGAGATTGATCTAAAGCGAGATAAATCTCTTTTCCGTCATGTTGACCTATGAGCTATTTGATTGACACTTGCTGTATATCCGAATTGATTAAAAAGAAACCAAATCCAAATGTTGTGAGATGGTTCGCCGATCGAGATGAACTCAACATGTTTTTAACCCAAAATTGTCATTGACCAATGACAATTTTGCCCGAAGGGCCGACAACTCATTCTATACGAATGAGTTGTCGGGGTTAACCCCGACTTTGAAACTCTCAGGAATTCTTACTTTAAATAAAAAAGCTAAATCGTTGATTTTCAATGTCGGCCCGGAGGGCAAAAAAGGCCTAACGGCTTTTTTGGGTTTAACATCTGTCAAGCCCATGGTACAGGATTCCGGATATTCCACTTTCCAGCTATCCGCACGTTTTCGTATGTTCCGGTCACCAGGCCACGAATACATTATTATTGGAGGTATATCTTATGATTAGTCTTGTCATTACAGCACTGCTTTTTCTGATGCAGGTTGCCGGAGAACCCGGCCGGTTTTCGATTCCGGAACCTCAATTTGAAGTTCAGGTGATTGATGACCGGGTTTCGATCGGTTACGGTCTGGCCATCGGAGATGTGAACGGAAACGGCAGGCCCGACATCCTGCTCGCCGACAAAAATCAGATTGTCTGGTACCGGAACGGAGACTGGCAGCGGTTCGTCATTGCCGAAAACCTTACCGAGTTCGACAATGTATGCATCGCCGCACGGGATATTACAGGAGACGGGCAGGTTGAGGTGGCCGTCGGGGCACAATGGAATCCCGGCGAGACGAGCGATCAGGAACGGTCTGGCTCCGTCCATTATCTCATCCGACCGGATGATCCAACAGAACTATGGGATGTGGTGACATTGCCGCATGAACCTACGGTACATCGCATGAGATGGGTGCGTACGGAGCAGGGTCGGTACTCGCTTGTGGTTGTGCCGCTGCACGGGCGTGGTAATGTGGGTGGTGAAGGGGAGGGTGTACAGGTTTTGGCATACCTCCCTCCGGAAAACCCGCGTGATCCCTGGGAGATGATCCTGCTGGATGCCAGCCTGAACATGACGCACAATTTTGACGTGATATCCCATGAAGGGGATTCCGGAGAGTTTATTTTCATCGGTGGCAGGCAGGGAGTGGTGACCATTCAACCATATGATGGCAAGTGGGTTTCGGAGACAGCCCAAAGCCTGCGGGGCGTCGATCGCGGGATCGGTGAAATACGTCACGGTACCCTGGGCGGAATCGATTTTCTGACGACGATTGAGCCCATGCACGGCAATGAGGTGGCCGTTTATCTTTTGGGTGATGAGCCGGAACGCCACCAGTTGGATGATTCCCTCCACCAGGGGCACGCTCTTGCAGCAGCCGATCTTCTCGGGCTGGGGATAGACCAGATCGTTGCCGGCTGGCGGAATCCCGACCCGGAGGGGAAGGTGGGAATCAAACTCTATGTTCCTCTTGATGAATCCGGCACCCGCTGGGAAATGTATCTTGTGGATGACAACACTATGGCCACGGAAGACCTGGTTATTGCCGACCTGGATGGTGACGGACGCCCCGATATCATTGCCGCCGGACGTGCGACGGGGAATCTTATTATCTATTGGAATAAGACACAAAATGGCAGTAAATAGTCACAAGCCTCAACAGGGCAAGCAGAGGTGATTGCGTCGGATCAGTTGATTATTCTCGGTTCAGATAAATCGTTGTTCCTGTGCGTGCTGATTCCCGTGCAGCATCCAGGATTTTCATAACCGTAATGTTATTTACCAGGGAGGATAGATCGGTATCCAACACTTTGACATTCCCCCTGACAACGGCGGCAAAATAAGAGAAAGGATCATTGAACGGGTATTTGAGGGGATCAAGGATAATTTGTGATGCAGGTGGCTGCCGGTGATTTTCGAGAACCTGGATGGTATTGTGGTTTTGTGCATACACAAAGCCGGATTCGCCATACACGTGCATGTCTTTCCGGTGATAGGGCCAGTTCCAGGATGCTTGTATTACACCCTGAACACCGGGATAAGTTACGATGATGGTGGCTTCATCATCCACCTCACCATAAATATGCGGTTTGTGGGTTTGGGTGACAGCAGTGACAGTTAAGGGTTCCTGTCCATGCATCAGCCAGGTAATCAGGTTCGCACCGTAACAACCGAAATCCATAAGGGCACCGCCACCGTTCAAAACAGGATCAATCAGCCATTCCAAAAATTCATTACTCACTCCAATCTCTTTAGGTCCAAAGTGGCCGTCATGTACCACCACTTTTCTGATGTCGCCAAAATTGTTTCCGTTCGTAAACAGCTCGTATGCCGCATGATTACTGGCATACCAGGTGGTTTCGTAATTGGTGATGAGATGAACCCGGTGCCTGTCTGCCAGTTCTTTCATCCGACCGGCATGATCCAAGTTCACTGCAAGTGGTTTTTCCACCATAATGTGGATACCTCTGGGTGCGGCTGCTTCGGTTACCATCAGGTGATCGAATGTGGAGCCAAAAGCGGTGACTGCCTCAGGACGGGTTTGGTCAAGCATTTCATCCAAATCAGTGAAATGGAGCGATTCATCCAGTCCAAAACGGTTTTTAAACCGTTCCCAGAGCTCCCGGTTGGGTTCATAATACCCCACAACTTCAATATCATTGGTAATATTGTCCGCAAATACCCAGTTCACGTGGCCATGTGTTAAACCGGCAACAGCAATTCGAACGGGTTCCGGTTGTTGAACGACAGCGGGCAGAATGGTTTGAGTGAGCAGGAGAAAACTGATGAGGATTGATGTCATCATAACGTAAGGTTAAAGAGATTAAAAAAATCCCCTCATACCGAATGAATCATAATAGGGCAGGAGGGGAGGTATTATACTCACTAATGAAATCACAAATAAGCACAATTACAACTGAACCCAGGTTTTGCCTTCGTGGGCTCTGTAAATTTGTGTGACCAGGTTATTGGTTTTAGCGGTTTCATCTGCTGAAATCAGTGGCAGGTTTTGTTTACCGGCAACTGCATCGAAAAAGAGTTCAAGCGGATGTTTCCAGTTTTCCGGCAGGTCAGTAAATGGTTCATTAGGTGTAATATCGAGTTCGGGAATCCGGAGATAAAGATTGCCGTTGGTGATGCGGGCGTGGCCTTTGGTTCCGGATACTTCAACCTGGTTTGGATTTACATGATCAACCCATCCACCGGCAACCGTAGCCACCGCTCCCGATTCAAAAACCACCATGCCTTCGCCGTACTCATCGCAGCCCGGATAGCGTTCCAGTACCTTATCAATGTAACCCGTGCATGATTTGGGTGAGTCACCCTCCATAAACCACAGCAACAGGTCGAACACGTGAGACCCCAAATCTCCGAATGCACCAACACCTGCCTGGTCGAGATCAGCCATCCATCGCCATTCGGTATCGAACCAGCCACCAATGGCGCCGCTGTGCACATTGCTCAGCCTCAGGCGGGTAATTTCGCCAAGGGTACCGTCCTGTATCAGTGAGCGTATTTTCTGGTTCACTCCGCTGCTTCTCATAAAATACCCGGTTTGGAAAATCACTCCGGAACGGTTGATGGCACCAGCCATTTCACGAGCTTCACTGCCATTCATTCCAACTGGTTTTTCAACAAACATGTGCTTGCCTGCCTGCGCGGCCGGAATCACAAGCTGGGTATGGAGGTTAGTTTGGGAACAGATCACGATGCCATCCACATCCGGGTCATTGAAAATTACTGACGGATCCGAGACAATTTCTCCACCGGTAACCTGCTGACGGGTGTTTGCTGTTTCGCTGTTTGGATCCCAAACATATTTTGTGGTTACATTTTCGGCATTGGCCATCCTGTTAGCAAAATTTGGGGCGTGGATATGTGCGCCGCCAACAAGTGCCAGGGTAATATTCCGAGATTTGGCCTCTCCTTTGGATTTAGCAGAAGCCAGGGAACTGAATGCGATCGGTGAAACTGCAAAAGCAGCTGCACTTGTCGCCAATTGCTTTAGTGCCTTTCTTCGTGATACGTGATTATTTTTCATTTTAAATAGACTTGTTCAGTTTAATAGTTTGTATGCCAAACGCCAGAAATCAGTAGGCGCTTAGAACATCGTTAACACCAACATGTTGTTTATCATTTAATTTACAACGAACGGAACGACTATTTTCAAATTGGAGAAAAATTCGGTCATTTGGTCAATTGCAAATCAATTAGAATCTAATATTAGGTAGTTATTCGTCTTCAATATCTGGTTTATCTTGTATGAGGGCAAATATAGCCAGAACAAATAGCCAATTCAGGGTTTTGGCTTGGTATTAGACAAGAAAATAAGTTCAATCACCCATTCGATTTACAATTTAACATGTAAAAAGATTTATCCATTTTGCACGAACATTTTTTGATAGTGTACATATAAGATGGTACCAGCTTGTATGAGAAATTTCGACAGAATATTGAATTCCTTCGTTGTAAATACACGGTTTCTTTTAAGTACAATGAAACCAAATATCGGGGTTGCAGGTGGAATCACCATATTATTATGCAATAGCTGATCTTTGGAGATCTTGTAAAAAGGAACTGCAATTTCCGAACTCAGGCCAATTTTTTGCGAAAGATTTGCGAACATTCCTTCGTTTTCAGATGCCGGATTATTTGTTAGGTACGGCTTTTTAGTAGCTAAAAATTTCTGGAAAGCAGGTTCATTAATGATTTGCTCCGGACCAAAATTTTCCGGTTGTTTATCTCCCAAAGATAAAATTAGGTTAGATTTCCCCCGGTAAACTGTCCAAACCGATAAATAATTAATTTCGAATGTAAGAATCAGCCCGGCACCGAGTTTTCTGCTTGCGGTAATTAAATCTCCACTTACTGAAACAGAGAGTAATGATTTGATAATATTTCTGAGGCTATCTTTATAACCTTTAAAAGTTTCCGGCTTTTTTGGTTCAGTTATTAACTTTCGCCTAATCTGATTTAAAATATAATCCCTCTTCGTGAATAGAATATCTTTACTAATGAAATGTGCAGCGCCTATTTCCTTTGCCCTTGCTTCAATTTCTTCAGTGGCTTTCCCGGTGATGATAATGGTGGGAATACATCTGAGTACAGAATCAATCATCAAAGATTCTAATAGTTCAATCCCAGTTACCTGAGGCATTTGGACATCAAGCAGTATGAGATTAATAACCTTTACAGATAAGATGTCAATGGCTTCCTGGGCATTGTTTGCAAAATAGAGATTATACTCATCATGTAAAAGTGCTTTTAGTATTACATGAGTCATATTCTCATCATCAACAATGAGGATACTATATTTTTTCACAAAACCATTTATTTTTATACCCTGTTTTTTGTATGAAATAATGTAATTCATTTTCTTTGGAATAAAATACATTAATATATTTTAATAATCAGAAAAGAACTGCTATAAACCAAAAATTAAATTCAGCATGTGGATATTTTTCACTATCTATCATTCTTGAAATAATGCTGCCAAATATAATTTTGCTAAATCGTTCTCTTAAATTATAAAGTAATATAAGTTTATTGAAAATCAATACGTAACGATAAAATTTTTGCACTTTTTCCTTCAAAATCGAATACATATTCCCTGGTTTGTCAGACAAATAGGATTACCCATAACCATTCAATCTATCTTTAGGGCAGTATGAATGCTTGCCGTTTTTTGAGGGTAGTAAACACTTTATTGACCGGTATATTTGTCTTGATAAGATGTCTGCAACCAGGCCTCAAAAATTATGAGCTTGGGTTCGAAAGTCAGCGTTTTTTAAGAATGGCAATAGTACATCTTGAAATGCAGACAAGCTTATCCGCCTGATTCATGATTCTTGTTTCCCAGACATGGGTTTGTGCCCCGCGATGCAGAGGTTTAGCTATTCCGGTCACGGTTTGTCCCATAGGTACAGGGCGTATATGATTAGCATTAATTTCGAGTCCGACAGCAATCTGTTTTTCTTCATCTACATTCAACCATGCACCAACAGACGAAAGGGTTTCAGCTAAGGCTACAGATGCGCCCCCATGTAAAATACCCATCGGCTGACTTGTATTTTCATTAACGGGCATGGTTGCAATCAATTCATCTTTTGAAATCTTTTCATACATCATACCCATCGCATCTCCCATGGTTTTATCTCTTAAAGACAGGATTTTTTCAAATCGAATTCTAAGATCTTCGTCTATAATCATTGCAAATTCATATCTGTTCGGAATAAAAAATATTGTGTAAAATCTGAGATCTAAAATAGCATTCAGGTTTCTAATAAAATAGCAGGAGTGTATTACATTGTTACGGAAAATATTATTTCATTCAATATTTTAAGTTTCGGACTTTAAAATTCCCTGCATCAAATAAATTGTGTACATGAAGGTGTTAATCTTTGCAATTAAGTTAAAAAAACCGCTTTTTTAAAATATTATGAAAAATAAAAAACTCACATTACCAGCACTTATATATAAAGGCCTTGAAAAGTACACTGATGGTGTACTGGCATCAACAAAACGGGAGGGTAAATGGCATGATACGGATGTTAAAACATTCAAAGAGTTGGTTCGTAATTTTGCGATGGGTTTGTACGAACTGGGTGTAAGGCCTGGCGACAAGGTTTCCATTCATTCCGAAAATTCAACTGAATGGGTGATTTGTGATCTTGCCACACTTTCCATAGGTGCGGCGAATGTGCCTATTTATACAACTCAGCCCGGAGACCAAATTAAATACATTCTTGAGAACAGTGATACTGTTGTACATATTGTTTCTAATGATGAATTATTTGCCGATACAAAGCCGCACATTAAAAGTGTTAAAAATGTAAAAGCGATCATTTCTATCAGAAAGTCGTCTCACAAAAAGCTGAAATATTTTTATGATATCGTAGATACCGGAAGGCAGTTCAATTCGGATAATCCGGACTTATTTGATCAGCTTAAGGATGGAGTAAAGCCTGATGATCTTGCGACATTGATCTATACTTCAGGGACCACCGGTTTGCCTAAAGGTGTGATGCTCTCCCATCATAATATTGCATCGAACGTGGATTCATCGCTTGAAAAACTCCCCTTTGATGAAAAAGACTTCAGGGGGCAGCCTGTTCTATCCTATCTTCCCCTTTCACATGTCTTTGAGCGAGTGGTAGAATATATGTACCTGTCAATGGGATGCAGACTTCATTATATTGAGGTTATTGATGAAATAAAGGATGATTTTCTTCATGTAAAACCTTTCTTTCTGGCAACAGTGCCACGATTGCTTGAAAAGATTCATACTGGTGTAAAAGTAAAAGGGCAGGAGCTTTTCGGGATTAAAAAAAATCTGTACTACTGGGCGATTTACCTTACTGAAAATTACGATCCTGAAAATCCTCCAAAAGGGATCGCTGCAATAAAACATAAAATTGCAGACAGGTTGATATATGGAAAAATTCGTGAGCTTTTTGGTAATAATCTTCATGGAATGGTAAGTGGCGGGGCTGCCCTGCCTCCCGAAATTTTTAAATTTATCAACGCCATTGGAATTTTCTGCAGTCAGGGTTACGGGCTCACAGAAACGTCGCCGGTTATTACCGTTCAGACAAGAGATAGTATGCGCATTGGCAGTTCAGGTAAAGCACTAAAGGATGTAGAGGTGAAGATTGCTGAAGATGGTGAGATTTTAACACGCGGTCCAAATATCATGAAAGGCTACTATAAAAACGAAGAGCTGACCCGTGATGTTATGACAGACGATGGCTGGTTTAAAACCGGAGATATTGGAAGAATTGATGAAGACGGATATCTATATATCACCGACCGAAAAAAAGCAATGTTCAAACTCTCAACAGGCAAATATGTTTCCCCGCAACATGTGGAGAATCAAATTTCCGGATCAGGTTTTATCGAACAGGTTGTTGTGATAGGTTATCAGCGCAAATTCTGTTCCGCATTGATTATACCAGCCTATGAAAATATCAAAAAACGATTGAAACGGGATAAATATGACCCATCACAGCCATACTCAAAAGATGAGAGGATACGTGAACTTGTTCAGAAAGAGGTCGATAAAGCCAACAAGTCTCTTTCACCATGGGAGTCTGTGAAAAAGTTCGTCTTGCTCGAACATCCGCTAACCATAGAAAGCGGTGATTTAACACCAACCATGAAAGTGAAGCGGTCTGTAGTTCTTGAGAAGTTTAAGGAGGAGATTGATTCCATGTATGATTGATCCCATGTATGGGAGTGATCCGTCTTGAGTCTTAAGAATTGAAAAAGACGGAAATTTCGACTTTAGGCTGATATTTTAAATAAATCCGTCAGGACTGATATATTTGGTAAAGAATATAAAATTCTATGATCTTATGACTCCGGACTCAAAACTCAAGACCAGGAAAATCCAAAATGTCATTATCCTCGGTTCCGGGGTGATGGGCAGCCAAATTGCAGCTCATTGCGTAAATGCCGGGCTGAAGGTAAGGTTACTCGACCTGAAATCGGATGACCCGCATCGGCCAGATAAGGTTGCAGAAGAGAGTATTCAAAAACTGGTTAAGATGAATCCACCGCCATTGGCACTATCGGAATGGTCAGATCGGATTGTGACGGGTAACTTTGAAGATCACCTGGAATGGATTGCGGATGCCGACTGGGTTTGCGAGGTAATCGTGGAACGGATGGATATCAAAAAAGAGATGATGGCGAAAATTGAGAAGGTGCGAAGGCAGGGAACTATCGTAAGCTCAAACACCTCAGGGCTGCCAATTTCGCTGATAAGTGAAGATTTATCCGATGAGTTTAAAGCCCATTTCCTCGGTACCCACTTTTTTAATCCGCCCCGATACATGAAGCTGCTGGAAATCATCCCGACAGTGAGTACGGATGCTGATGTTGTAAAATATATGGCTCGCTTTTGCGAAAAGATTCTTGGAAAAGGAGTAGTACTCTGCAAGGATACACCTAATTTTATAGCCAATCGGATCGGCGTTTTTTCGATGGCTTCGATGATGCCCTGGTTTTTTGAAGGGGAGTTCCGGGCCGAAGAGATCGACTTCCTTACCGGTACCCTCACCGGGTATTCCAAAGCGGCCACCTTCCGAACTGCCGATATGGCCGGGCTTGATGTATTGAACAATGTGGCCGAGAACCTCTATCCCGCTGTACCCAATGATGAAAGGCGGGAAATCTTCAAACTGCATGATACTTTCAAAAAAATGGTAGAATCAGGTGCCCACGGCAATAAGAAAGGGCACGGATTTTATAGGAAGGTGAAAGGTGAAAAAGGAATCGATTATCATGTTGTGAATCCGGAATCGCTTGAATACAAGCCGCAGCAGGAGGTAAAATTTGAGTCTGCCGAAAAGGCGAAGAAAGAATTTAAATCATCCGGTGAGAGGCTGAAATACCTGGTGAACCGGGACGACAAAGCAGGAAAGTTTCTATGGGAAATTCACTGCGACCTGCTGCTTTATGCCGCAAACCGTATTCCGGAGATCACCGAGTCGGCAGAGGCAATTGACCGCGCAATGCAGTGGGGTTTCAATTGGGAATTGGGGCCGTTTCAGCGTTGGGATGCCATTGGGGTTAAGGATTCCGTAAAACGGATGGAAGAGGAGGGACGAACGGTTCCCGATTCGGTGAAGGAGATGATAAAGAGCGGACGGCAATCTTTTTATATGGAAGATGGTTCAATTTATAACCTGGCCTCCGGGAAAGTTGAACAGCTTTCACCACCCGCGGAAGGTGCGGTCACAGTTGCAGCTCTCAGGCGTAACAACAGTGAAATTTGGGGCAACAAGAGTGCAGGCCTTTATGATATGGGTGATGGTGTAGCTCTTTTCGAATTCCGCACCAGGCAGCAAACGCTCGGCTTTGAGCTGGTGCAGTCGGTTGACAAAGCTGCGGAGATCGTGAAAAGGGAGTTCGATGCGATGGTGATCGGCCATGATAATGAAAATTTCAGCTATGGTGCGAATCTCACTGAGGCTGGCCATGTACTTCTGCGTGGTGACTTTGGCAAGATCAAAGAAGCGGTGGAGAATTTTCAGCGGGTTGCGGTTGGGTTACGCTATCAGCCATTTCCTGTGATAGGCGCCGTGTCGGGCCGTTGTTTTGGAGGAGGTGTTGAATTTATGATGCACTGCGACAAGGTGGTGGCGCATCACGAGTTGTATTGCGGGCTGGTGGAACTGGGCGTGGGACTGATCCCGGCTGGAGGCGGTACCAAAGAGCTGCTGCTGCGTTTGATGGCGAGGGTGAAGGAGGAAGAAGATGCAGATCCGCTGCCTTATCTGAAAGACGCTTTCAAAACGATCGGTATGGCAAAAGTCTCCGACAGCGCCCAACAAGCAAGAAAGATCGGATATCTCCGCGAAACCGATATGATTGTGATGCACCGTGATTTGCTTCTCGCAATTGCCAAACAACAGGCAAGAGCAATGGCCGATTCGGAATATCGTCCACCTGTTGAGCCGAAAATCAAGCTGCTTGGGAAGACCGGCAAGAGTGTGCTGGATGTAATGGTCTATAACATGACAGAAGCCCGTTGGGTATCGCCTTATGATAAGGTTTTGGCCGGAAAAGTTGCTGAAATTATGACCGGCGGTGATCTAAGTGAACCACAGGAAGTCCCGGAGTCTTATGTATTGAAACTCGAACGTGAAGCGATCCTGGAGTGCTTCAAGGATGAACGGACACATAAGAGGATGGAGCACATACTGAAGACGGGGAAGCCTCTTAGGAATTAGTCGTGATATGAGTATATGAAAGAAACCCAAAAGTCACCTCTTGAATCCCAAACCATTTAAAATTAAGAACCATGAACACCGAAATCGTCATCGCAGCCGCTAAACGAACCGCATGTGGAAAGGCCAATAAAGGCTCACTTCGTTTTATGAGGCCTGATTCTTTAATGGGTGAAATCATCAAAGACCTGTTACGACAGACGCCTGCAGTGAATCCGGAAATGATCGATGACGTGATTATAGGGTGTGCCTTCCCGGAGGCTTCACAAGGGATGAACATGGCGCGACAGGCAGTATTTTTGGGGGGACTACCCGATTCGGTTCCCGGGATGACCATCAACCGGTTCTGCTCTTCTGGTCTGCAGTCAATCGCGATGGCTGCTGAGCGGATTATGGCTGGTGGTGCGGATATCATCATTGCGGGCGGGGTAGAGAGTATGAGCCTGGTTCCGATGGGAGGCGTTTCATTTCAGCCCAATCCTGAGCTGACAAAAAAGCGCCCCGAGGTTTATATTAATATGGGGCTTACAGCGGAAAATGTTGCTGACAAGTATAAGGTGAGCCGTGAAGATCAGGATGAGTTTGCGCTCAATAGCCACCAGAAAGCGATAAGGGCGTGGGAAGAGGGGTACT
>RECI01000009.1 GCA_007694095.1 Balneolaceae bacterium
GAACTTCATCCTGTCTGATCTCATTCAATTCGGCCGCATCATGGAGGTATTCTATGGATTTTTCGTAATTACCAACGAGATAATGGAGTATCCCTAAATGGCTTTTAATAACTGCAAGGGTTGTCAATCGTGCACTGTTTGGATCACCATCATCGGTCAATAAGGAAACATTCCACATGTTCTTAGCTGCATCAGGATCAGACGCAATGTCGCGGGCATTCAGGAGGTAATTCAAAGATCCGGGATAATTGCGTATGACACTTGAAACAAAACCGAGTCCGGCTAAAGCTTCTGCTTCCCAGATTTTTTGGTTCAGGGATTGGGCCAGTTCCAACTGTACCTTTAAATATTCAAGTGCAATAAAACGATTAATTTCCGAGTAATGCAGTCCAAGCTGCCGGTTGATATACATTTTCAAGGAATCATTTTCTGATGATTGCAGCACCATTTTTAAACTGTCGGCTTCGGCAGGTGTTGGACGCTGCCAGTATGGATTATGTTGACCGAACGCCTCCAAAGGAATAATCGCGAGGAATAGCAGGACGACACTGATTTTTAAAATTTTCATAGTCCTTGTTTTGGCAATTGAATGGTGAATGTGGAACCCTCACCGGGTACACTCGTAATTTCAATTTTTCCACCATGGGCTTTCACAATTTCGTTGGTAATACTCAGCCCCAGTCCTGTGCCCTGAGTCCCCTTCTTCGTCGTAAAAAACGGTTGCAGGATTTTGTCTTTAATCTCGTCGGGAATGCCGGGGCCGTTGTCCTGCACCTCGATAAGGATTTGGCCGTTTTCGGATTTGGTTCGAATCGTTAGTTTTGGGCTGTACGTTTTCCCGGTCTTCGGTCCGCCGTCCCCGGTCATCTTTTCCCGCATCGCATCAAACGCATTATTACACAAATTCACAATCACCCGTGAAAAATCCTCTCCAATCAACGGTACTTCGCCAATACTATCATCCAAGGCCAGTTGAATGTCCACGGTGATGGGATCTTTCCCCGCACGCATGCCATGAAAGGCCAGGTTCACGTACTCTTTAACAAGAGGGTTGAGGGGAGTCGGTTCCATCTTGCCGTCGCCGCCTCGCGAGTGCTGAAGCATCGATTTGACGATGGAATCAGCCCGCGAACCGTGTTCGTGAATTTTGCGAAGGTTGGCTTCGATGTCGTCTAAAATAGCTGTCAACTGTCGGCTGTCGGCTGTCAGCTTCTCCTTCACCTCCTCCCTCGCTTCCTCCACCATCTCTAAACTCACCTCCGAAAAATTATTCACAAAATTGAGCGGATTCTTGATCTCATGGGCAATTCCCGCCGTAAGCTGTCCAAGCGATGCCAGTTTTTCCTGCTGGACGAGCTGATCTTGTGTAGCCTTTAATTTTTCAAGAGCGATTTCAAGGCGGTCGCGTTCTTCACGGATCATGAGGGTTTGTTTCTCGGCTTCCTGCAAATCTTCAAACCGCTGGTAGGCCATATCAAAAGCGGAGGCCATTTTGGTAAGGATCGGATGTGCCGCTTTCGGTGGCTCGAATGAATAGTCCAGCCCTAACACACCTCTCGAAAATGGAGCACAGGCTTGCCAATAGGGGTCCAGGAAACCGGAATCGACTGCTTCCTGAAATTTTTGTCCGCTCACCGGATCTACTTCTTTTACATCATCAACAACATTCTGCAATTCTGCTCCTTTCCATAGCATGGTATAATACTCCTTACCATACATCTTTTGGTCATGTTTCCGGAAGCTTTTAGCCTTATCAAGGTCAATCGTAATATTTATGCCACCTATGATTCCGTTAGGGTCAACCTCGGAGATATCCCATTGCGTAAGGGTATGATCATCATTAAAAATCCAGAACCAGGTGCCGATGTTTTCAAGCTCAAACCTCTCGACTTCTCTTTTGATTATGTCTAGTACTTTCATGATATCCTCAGGCTTCTGCATACCCATGGCCACTGCACGCACCCGTTCAGTTGCCGCTTCCATTTCCAGCTCCCGGTTTTTCTGCTGAAGGTCAGAGGTCTGCTCAGCTACCAGTTTTTCGAGCTTTTCTTTTTCAGCTTTCCATTCATTTACGTGAAAGTAGTCGTTTTCTGTATCGGAAGGAATGGAGCTATGTAAATGGACTAACTTCCAGGCATTGTTTATGAGCTCAAATACGAGCGAACTTCGGAACTCTATTTTATGGATATCATCCCCGTCTTTGATAGATAGAAAAATTTCTTCAGCAAAGACCCCGGTTCTTCCATCCTCAGACAGATGCTGATGAATATTGCTACGTTTGGTTTCGATCTCAAAATTCTCTCCTTGTTTAGCTTGTGCCTGCAATAACTGATATAATTCATTGAGGTTATTGATGATTTCTTCCCTGGTAGTTCCATACCCCATAAATTCATCTGCAAATACCTGTTCAAGATTCATTTCGGATATCGGGACTTCATGGAAAAAATATCTCCAGACTCGGTCATACACTTCCTGTAGTTCTTTTGGGATTGATTTGCTCATTGATTTGACCTCAACTCTATTCTAAATATAGTTCCGGTTTCATGAGATTCCGCAATAGATAAAGTACCTCGATGCGCCTTTACAATATCGTTGGCAATACTCAGCCCAAGCCCCGTCCCCTGCGTTCCTTTCTTCGTCGTAAAAAACGGCTGCAGGATTTTATCTTTGATCTCATCAGGAATACCAGGGCCGTTGTCCTGTACCTCTATGATGACAGATCCATTTTCAGATTTCGTTAACACCGTTAGTTTCGGTTCATATCCCCCTGTACCCTGAAACTTGTGACCTGCGCCTTGCATCGCATCAAAAGCATTATTGCAAAGGTTCATCTCG
>RECI01000251.1 GCA_007694095.1 Balneolaceae bacterium
GGCGTATCTGAACGGGATCGGATCACATACCCGGCTGCCACATTTTCCTGAATACGGTCAAAAGCACCGATAGCGTCATTCATTTTAATAAATGCTGCAGAAGGTTCGCCGGGTGGTGAGCTTACAAAAAGTGCCCTGCCCTCCAAAACCGGAGCACCTGAGAGGTAGATATCCCTGGAAGAATCGGTATTGTCGAGACCAAAAAATACTTTCCCCCGGCTTTCACCTAATGTTGGCCAGCCCTTTTCAAGGATAGCCTTTTCAAGGGTTTCGTACCCTTCACGAACATCATCCGGAGTAATGACATGATCCCTGGAAAAGATACTCCATATCTCCTCATCTATTTCGAGCATCAGCTGTTCGTCGAATTGCACAGGTTCAGAAAATATCAACGTTCCGCGGCTTTCAGGACGGCGCTGTTTGACCTCAACCAATATCATGATGGGAAGATGGGATGGATTTTCCAATGACCAGTCGCGAACTTCTTTAAGGCATGATTTAAAGGTAATACAGGTTGTCCTGTAATCGGTATCTTGTACATGCAATACCTTGAATCCAGGCTTCATAAGCTCAGGATGCCGTATAAATTCTGTGTCATCTATCAGCAAGGCACCCGCAGGTTCCGAATATAAACCGCCATTCGGATCAGCAAAAATATCGATCTCTAACTGGCGCATTTTCAACTCACCCAGTTGTTCACGGATAGGCCTGTGTTCATAAGTAATGTTATCGGCCCAGCCCGGAACATATTCATTCAGCCGTTCTACAAGATCAGGATGCGGATATAGCTTATAGCTGTTGTGGGTTCCAAAAACCTGGATCTGATTCAGGTGCAAACAGTTATCTGCGTTTTCATGAGTGATTGTTTCACAATTTATGACAGAGAGTACATCACTCTCATTTGCATTTTGCCTTTCATCTGTACAAGAATAGAAAACAAAAGAGGCCAGTAAAAAAAATGGAAATAATTTAAATATGTATTGCATTACGTTTAGTCCGATTGTCCTGATTTCGTGTTATATGAAAAATAGCAAGGGAGTCATCAGACGAGTCGCTCTGCAATCATCCCAATTATCTAAAATGGTACATTTTTCGAAAAACTCGTCTGATGACTTACCTGTCATTTTATCATTGAGACTAAATTTAACTAAGTTATTCTTAAGGTATATTGAAATGGCGAAAACAGGGTAATAAGAACCCGGTATCCTTCAGCGCGAATTGTTCCATTGTGTACCGAATATTGTTCATTTGGCCTGGGTGGACGGCTGTGTTCCATTTTTCCGGGGCCAAATTCAATCACATCATCGCCAACCCTGTATCTGCCCGTACCTTCTTTGAGAAAATAGCCGTCCGGATCATTATCCTGGGGTATCACTCCAGAAAGTTCACCACCTTTTCTAAAACATAGTTCGATGGTGTAGGCAACATTTGGTGCCTGTTCAGAAGAAAATTCCAGTTCAAAGGCGCCGCTGTTATTCAGCTCACGGATATGTACGTCAGTTTTAAGTGTTATATAGTCTTTAGGCCGGTTTTCGAAATCCATCATGCTGAAAAACCGTCCGTCGGGCGACATTTTATACAACCCGTCTTCCTTTCTGCATTGTTGAGGGAGTGGCTGATGATAGGGAGTTTGCCGCTGTTCGGTTAAGTGGAATCTGTTTCCATTCACCTCCAACCCATTGCTGCGAAAATATCCGGTGCTGAAAAAAGCGGGGGCCATTCTGATCGATTCAAGAATTGCATCGCCCTTGCGTAATTTAAAAAAAGTCGGATTGTGTGAAAGGCCCGACCATACTCCATGGCCAAGATGCCAGTCTGTACCGCCAAAAATTGCTGCCGTAATGTTCCCCCTTCGAATTCTTACAAGGTGTGAACCAGCAAGGTGTTTCGTATAATTCACCGGTAATGAACTGTTCACTGGAAGTTCATTTTGAAGTGTATCATGCAATAAAAAATCGGCAAGGTGGCTTCCAAGCTGAGGCATTGCGTTACTTTCAATAAACCTGGCCACTTCAGCAAACCGGGTGTTATTGTCCAGAATAGCCATGAAACGGAATGGAAGATAATAACGATGAACCATAAACACCCGGCCTGCATCTTGACGCCTCGAAGCAATTGTATCAACTTCGCCGTTTGGTTCCAGAAGGTATATGGTCATCTCAAGATTTTTCCGGATCGGTTCAAGAAGTTTAGGCCGGTTCAGGTAAATGGATACATCGAGCAGGGAAGGATTGTTCACTGCGGAATCATAATTAGGGCTTCGCTCCGGATGCTGCCCATCCGAATCCTGGCCAATACCCTCACCAAGCCAATCGTCAATCCTGCTCACATATCTATCATCAGGATAGATGGAATGAACCCCCGCCAAAGCAGCACAAATTGCCCATCGGTGATTGGGTGTATGTACACCGCCTGTAACCAGTGCCTCCGTTGCATTCAGCATCACTTCTTTCAACCCTTTACGTAATTCAGCCGTATGTGTTGAACCGTCTTTAATCAGAAGTGTCTGGGCCCGGAAAAACTGTTCAACCATAAAGCCGGAATCGGGAGGGGATTGCAGGTTGCCGAAATCAAATGTACCGTTCGGATTCTGCCTGTTTTTTAACTCCATGGTTACCTCGAGCATTGGGGCAACCAGTTCGCTGCTGTTGTAATAACTTGATTCTTCAAAGCAATAGGCAGCAGATACTGAAAGCAGAAAACCACTCAAGACCCGTCCACCGGAAGATGCTGTCAAACGGCGGTAATTTTGCAGGAGGCGTTCTACATTTTGATCATTTGAACGGGAAATCAGTGTAAGGATATTGTCTCTATTGCCAGATGAGGCGAAACTTTGGTGACCGAGTGCAAGGGTACCTAAGGATGCACCGAAGCTGTTTCTGATAAAAGTACGTCTATCCATAATTTTCTTGGGAAATGATTATATATAACTGCAAATTTTGTGCATTACAGATAATTGTTAGAATATATGTCAAAAAAAAAGCCTGAAGAGTAAACGATTTCATGTTGAGATCGAATACTTTTTTCAGGCAATTTTATAAATAGTCAAACCAAAATTATTGGAGGCCTTGCGTAAAATACGATTCGCAAGGCCTGCTTTTTAACTTATTGGATTAGTAGCCGCGATTTTGTTCGAGATATCCCGGGTTTACAGCAGCCGCATCGATTGCGTTCTGAGGAATCGGAAATAATCTTCTATTTACATCGGTACTGTTTTTATCCCTCCAGGTATTTTCCCAGCTGCCGAATCGAATTTCCCAGGTCCTGGTCTGGTGTTCATGGTACAACTCCATGCGCCATTCGCGCTGAACATCACTCAGGGTAGTTAATTCACTCGGTTCCAGCAACCTTGCGCCCCGGGCACTGCGGAGTTCATTAATATCAGACAGAGCTGCACCCCAGTTGCCGAGGCGGGCATTTGCTTCCGCTCGGGTCAGGTAAACTTCTCCAAGCCTCATCCAGGCCATATTGATATTTGAAGAACCCCTTCCATTTGTGGTCGGATCAAGGTCCCATTTAATCACACGGTATCCTGCCCAATGCTGGTTATCAGTTACAACCCCCACTTCACGGGTGTAAATAAGCGGATCACCGCTGCGCGCAAGGTCAATGAGCGGACCAATAATGATATGGCCGTTTTCATCCCTTAAATACCTTCCGGCTTCCCTGATCAAACCGTACTGCTGACCTTTCTGCAGCCCGCGGTTCCAGTTGAAATCTGCATCATTCGCCAGGGTGCCGCCATCCGGGATATATCGTGTGAAGTAACGCGGATCTTCTTCAAATCCAATCCAGATATCAGAGAATTCCTGGGTCATTGCAGCTCCGTCAGAGCCGTTATTGCCACCAAATGCCTCGATTGGAGCTCTCCAACGGTTACGTGAGGTCTGGAACCATGCCATATCCCCCCTGCCTCCGGATGCCGCACTTTGCCTGTGTGCAAACAGAAATTCACGGTTCCCTTCATTGTTCAGGTCGAACATGTTGAAATAATTTTCTGTTTCCAGGGCATGCTCACCTGAATTGATGATTTCTGTAGCCAATGCAATGGCTGCCTGAAGGTCGGCATTGTTATGGCTGAAGTTGGCAGCATAACGGTCGGAATATACTGCTTTATTGATGAGCAGGCGAAGCCTCAACCCTTTCACTGTTGAACGGTTAAAGCGGGTTTCACCAACCTGACCTACAGTGCCCAACTGGTTCTCAATGACATCCAGTTCACTCATGATATAATCAACTGCCGCTTCTCCTCTGTAAACAGTTGAAAGTGCATCCGTTCCAATATCTTCTGATTTTTTATCAAATGCTGCGTTCCACATATCCAGAGCCCACAGGTTGTAAAGTGCTTTCAAACCCCGTGCTTCTGCAATTAACTGTGCGGAACCGCCAAGATCTGCGATGGAACGTTCTGCAATAGCAGCACGTGCAATACCCTGTGTTACTCCATCCCATACATTTATGATAGAAACATGAGTTGGCGCCCAGGTATGCTGGTGCATTTCAATAAAACGACCACCATCAAACCAGTCCGTTCCACCCCGGTAAGGAGTGATTTGCTCGTATGATGACATGCTTTGAAGGTTATTCAGCCAGTTGTGTGAAGACATCAGGCTGCGCATACCGGCATAAGCAGGTGCAAGTGTTTGCTCAACGGCACCCGGCTGGCCAAGAACCTCTTCACCAAGTGCAGTGTCACGCACCGACTCGGAGAGATCTGTACAGGAATATATGGTTCCCGCTACAAAAAACAGGATTAATATTAAAATATGTTTTTTCATAATTTTGTTTGTTAAGTAATTAGAAACCAATATTTAAAGAAAATATGACAGAACGAGCCGTTGGATAACGGGACGCATCGATTCCAGCGGCCGTAATTCCGCCAACTGATCTTGGGGTATCCACTTCAGGATCAAAACCGGGATAATCAGTAATGGTAAAGAGGTTTTGACCGGTTACGGAAAATCTCAATTCCCTGATAAAATCCAGGTATCCTGCCGTGTTCACCGTGTATCCCAATGTGGCATTGCTCAACCTGAAATAGCTGCCATCATGCAGAAAACGTGTTGATGCAGCGGCAGAGTTTGCAGGGTTTTCGTTGGGATCAAAGCCAATTCTCGCGATGTTATTTCCACCGTAAAGTTGTGGCATTACAAACCGGCCATTATGGTCGTTGAAATAAACCATGTTTCCTGACACACCATTGAAATTCACCCTGAGGTCAAGGTTCTTGTACCCAAAGAAAGTTGAGATACCGTAAGTAAAATCTGGAAGCGCACTTCCGGCTACTATCCTGTCGGCATTTGTGATATTCCCATCACCGTCAACATCCCTGAAGACATTAATTCCGTCAGAATCCAGGCCGGTCCAATCCAGTATAAAGAATGTACCAATAGACTGATTGTTCAGGATAGCCTGCACCCTTTCACCGGATAAGCCTTGTCCGGAAATGGCTCCGGTAAGAATCTGGGAAACCGGGAGTCCGCGTACTTCATTATCCAGGAAAGTGATATTTCCGTTGATATCGAATGTGAAGTTGGTGCCAATGTTTTGCGTGTAACCAAGCGACATCTCAACACCTTGGTTAATAATCTCCATATCTAGGTTTGTCCAGAATGAAGAAGTAGGAGCGATAGGGTCAACACCGGCAGTCATTTCGAAAAGGATATCGGTCGAAACTTTGCGGAATATGTCAACAGTGCCGTACAGAGCATCGTTAAACAATCCAAAATCAATTCCAACATTTGTCTGCTTCGAAACTTCCCACTGAATATTGGGGTTATTCGTCCTTACAAAAGTAATACCAGGTGTTACTGTTCCCGGTGTAAGCTCATGGCCTGCACCTGCTCCAGTACTGATATTAATCAACTGCTGGGTAATACCATTTGGAATTTCCTGGTTACCGCTCATACCCCAACCAAGTCTCAGCCTGAGGTTGCTGATGGCAGCAATGTTTTCCATGAAGCTTTCATTACTGATCTGCCATCCGGCTGCCAATGATGGGAAATAACCATACTTGTTATTATCACCGAACCTTGACGAACCATCAGCCCGGAGTGTGGCTGTAAGTAGGTAACGGCTTCGGAAATCATAATTTACCCGACCAAAGAAAGACTGCAATTCGTTTTGAGCAGCAAAACCGCCCGGCCTGTTTTCGGCAATCGTTAAGCTGTTGCCAATGCCGGGATTATGATAGGCATTAATTTCAGTTGTGGCGAAATTATTGACACTAAAGCTCCTGCCCTGGAATGTGAATTTCTGGTAAGACATACCTGCAAGGATATTGAAATTGTGATTTTGTGTACCAAAAACATAATTCAATGTACTTTCTGTCTGGAAGTTACTGTTCTCACGCCTTCCGTCAACCAATCGTCCAAGCGGGTTTGAAATCCTGAAAATACCGTGCGGTTCAACCTGTGATATCTGGGCGCCGCTGGAATTGTCAAGAGCTACATTCACCCTGTAAACAAGGCCTTCCATAATTTCAAAACTTGCTTCAAGGCTTCCTAATACCCTGGTTACTTCAGAAAAATTGGTAATAAACTGAAGGGCGTGATGCGGGTTCATATTTTGGTCTTCAGCAATAAAAAATGTACCGTCCGCATTGCGCACAGGATATGTCGGATTGAGTGTTAATGCTGCTGTAAGCATATCTCCCGACACACCAGGGTTATTACCGATAGGCGCGAAGTTGGTGTTGGTTCGGCCTGCAGTAACATTTAAACCAATATTCAACCGGTTATCCAGAAAACGCTGGTTTAACCGAATACGGCCGCCATACCGTTCAACATCACTGCCTTTTATAATTCCTTCCTGATTGGAAAAATAGGCAGAAGCAAAGTATTGTGCTGACTGGGTCCCACCACTTATCGACATCGACTGATCCTGGGAAACCCCGTTTCTGAGGATTTCATCCAGCCATACGGTTCTGGCACCTCTGTCAAGATCGTTTCTTCCGCGGCTGTTCTGGAAATCAGCAAATTCAGCCGGACTGAGCATATCAATTTTGTTAGCTATAGAAGAAAAACCTACGCTGCTCGAGTAATTGAATTGCGCTGTTCCCATTTCCCCCTGTCGGGTAGTTATAAGAATCACACCTTCGGAACCCCTTGCACCATAAATGGCTGTAGCAGATGCATCTTTCAGGATGTTAATCGATTCGATGTCTTTTGGATTCAAAAATGCGAGCGGATTTGTAGGAGTAGAACTTGACATACCAAAACCATCACCAGCCGGTGCAGTATCTGAATTGTCAATAGCCACACCATCAATTACATAAAGTGGTCCACTGCCTGTTCTTAATGTACCGGGACCCCGAACTGTGATGGTCTGCCGAACACCGGGCTGGCCACTTTGTGCTGTTACCGTTACACCGGCAACTCGTCCCTGGAGAATTTGTTCAGGTGAAGAAATAATACCCTGGTTAAATTCCCGGCTTGAAACTGTGCCGATAGATCCAGTTATATCTGCTCGCCTTTGGGTTCCGTATCCTACTACCACAAGCTCATCACCCAGCAAAGGCTGAATTCTCATCTCCACAGAGATGTTTGTTCTGCCGGCGAGTGCAATTTCTTGTGTGACGTATCCTACGTAGGAAATCACTAAAGTAACATTCAGGTTTGGTACAGCAAGCTGAAATTCACCATCTGCGTTTGTCGCGGTACCTGTAGCTGTACCCTGTACTATAATATTCACACCGGGGAGAAGTTCACCGGTTTGAGCATCTGTAACCGTGCCCCCTATCGTCTGTGCCTGGGCCAATATTGCCAGAAAACACATCGTGAACAGAAGGCAGGAAAATTGAAATGATTTAATCACTGTTTTTTTCATATCCAAGTCCTGTTTACTGTTGATATTTGGTTAAGTGGTAGTTTATCATTCATAAAGAGCTGTTATTGTTTTCTGTTAACGTTTTCAATTGAGTAGAAGCGCTTTCATAAGATTGAATATTTATAAATGTTATCCGACTCATTTTTCACTTCAGTAAAATAACACCATTAATTGTTAAGTAATTATTACTGAATTATTATCAAACATGAGAGCTTGATAATTCCTTTATTGCATACGATTTGTACCAAGAGTCTTAAGCCTGAATCAGTCTGTTTCAGTTTTGATATCGTTTGCATTTTTTGATCCATACTCATCGCGATATGTAAAAAATCAGCTAATGAGTTATGTTAATACATTAGTTACACCAGGAATAGGTATTGGATAATATCCATCCGCATCAGGAAGAGTTGGCGGGGTATCATTCCAATTCATCCTATCCGGCATTAATATCTGTGTTGAATTGAAAGCATCATCCCAGGTAATCACTTTTCCTGAGTAGGATGCCATCCTTACCATTATGCCAGACAGAGTACTTTTTGCCCCATATTCGGCATTATTAATCGGCTTACCACTTCTGATAGCTTCAAATAGTTCATTGTGTTCTACCTGGTAAGGGCTTAAATCATTAGAAGGATCGTGTTCGTAGGTAACGTTTCCACTGGAATTACGTATTGCAGAACCTGATCTCCATGTAAAAGAAACTGAGCCATTGCATCCCTGGAATTCTTCACCAACAAGCGAGAAGGTGCCCGGTTGGTGCCGGCACTGGCTGTTAATGACAGCACCCGACGGGTATGTAAGTGCAACAAAATTATGATCAAAAATATCACCATATTCTTTACCGGTTCTCACTTCTCTGCCACCCATTCCCTGGGCCTTGATCGGGTACTCCCCAATGATCCAGTTTGCCACATCAATATTATGGATGTGCTGCTCTATGGGCAAATCACCCGATAACCAATTGAAGTAGAACCAGTTACGTAATTGATATTCCAGCTCGGAATATTGCGGTTGCCGGGGATGCATCCATGCCCCTTCTTCATTCCAGTAGATCTGGCCGCACATGATTTTACCGATTTCACCATCGTGAATTTTTTGAATAATGGTTCTGTATTGTCCTTCATACCTCCGCTGAAGGCCCACAACAACACTAAGATTTTTCTCTTTTGCCTTTCTGCCCGCTTCAAGAACTTTATGAACCCCGGGAACATCTGAAGCGAGTGGCTTTTCCATAAAAACATGTTTACCCGCATCTATGGCTGCTTCAAAATGTATTGGCCTGAATCCCTGGGGAGTTGCCAATACCACAACATCCGCCAGTTCAATTGCTTTTTTGTAAGCGTCGAACCCTACAAATTTATGCTCTTCGGGTACATCGATTTTTTCAGATTCATTTGCATGCCTTTGCATAAGATTCTGATAGCTGGTATCTAGCCTGTCCCTGAAAATGTCTGCCATTGCTACCAATTTAACACCTTCATCAGCACGTAGTGCCTGACTTGCCGCACCACTTCCCCTGCCGCCGCATCCAATTAAAGCAAGCTTCAGGGTTTCGCTGCCCCCGGCGTAGGCACTTAACTGAACAGGTAAGCTACCTGCAAGCATTGCAATACCGGCTCCAAATGAAGCTTTCTTTACAAATTCCCGACGGGTCAAATCCATCCTTTTAATATCATCTAACCTTCTCATTTAAAAAAATCGAGCTTAAAAATTCCTTTACTTAGTTTAGCTGCAATTGACTGCCGTTGTTCTAAGTATCTATACTTAATATAAAAACGGCTAACTGGGACATCATTTACAACACTTTTTTTTAGCTGGCAGTAATTAATGGAAACGTTTCCAATAAAACAAGTACTTTTATTCAAGAAATAAATTTATTTTTTGAAACACTTCTGACCTGCCACAAAAGTGAATAAATGAAAACCTTTTCACAAAATCAATAATCCCAAAAAAATTATGATGAACATTCGAAGCATCCTACTTATCTCTCTCGTCTGTTTATTGAGCGGATTTATCTCTTCTTCCGCCCAAACAGCCAACTGGCTCCCTGAACTAACCGAAACCTGGGAACCTGTACCAAAATCAGTTAATCCTGCACCTTATTTCAATCCCCCCTCCGATGCCATCCAGCTTTTTGACGAAAACTATCTCAATAAATGGGAGGATGCCGATAAATGGAATTTTGAGGATGGAGTTCTGACAGTGGAACCAGGCACAGGCGGAATCCGGACTATGGAGGCATATTCCAGCGTTCAGCTTTTCATGGAATGGCGAATCCCGGAAAACGTTGATGGTGATGACCAACGCAGGGGAAACAGCGGAATTTTTCTCCAGGGTCTATATGAAGTACAAATTCTTGATTCGTATAATAATACCACCTACACAAATGGTCAGGCAGGCTCAGTTTATAAACAATACCCGCCAATGGTAAATGCGTCACTTCCACCCGGGCAGTGGCAGTCCTACCATATCATTTTCAATGCACCTGTTTTTGCTGAAGACGGCAATCTCGCACGCCCGGCATACCTGACTGTTTTTCATAATGGCATATTAATTCAAAATCATGTTGAGGTAAAAGGCCCAACGATTTATACAGGCTTGCCTCAATATGAACTACATCCATACAAAATGCCGATTTTTATCCAGGGATCGCGTCATGAAATCAGCTTCAGAAATATGTGGATTCGCGAAATTTGATGACTCTACGCTGATTTGTGTGGGTAGAGGATACTGGGTCAACAACCTGACAGCACCCACCGGATCTGTCAGCGTTGTTGGGCTCTGATTGGTATACTGGATACCGGATCACACGACGGCACAAGCGCAAACCTGCCAGAGTGCGAATGGAATGAGCTCCTGGCAGAGTTGGAGCGGGTTACGGGACTCAGATACCGTATGCTGAATACCGGCAATCCTATCGCACATCACAGAACGCACATCGTGTATCGCACATCTTCACGGGTTGATTTACGATCTGCGATCTTTGATGTGCGTTGTACGATCTGGGCACGGGATACTTGGATCAACAACCACAATGAAGAGTAATAAGGACCTCTCCAAAAAGAATCCCCACGGGACAATCGTGGCGTGATAAGGCTGGAATGACAATGAATTTTTCCCTTTTCCCTTTTCCCTTTTCCCTTTTGTGGAAGAACCTATGTAATATCAAACTCGAAGTAATTCTTCGCATTCTGATAACTGATGTTTCTCACAAGTTCCGAAACCAAATGAATATCATCCGGTATCAAACCCTTTTCAATATCCCTGCCAATAATGTTGCAGACAATCCGTCTGAAATAGTCGTGCCGGGGAAAAGAGAGAAAACTGCGAGAATCAGTGGTCATACCGATAAAAAGGCTTAAAATTCCCATATTCGATAATGCTTCAACCTGTTTTTCAATTCCGTCAATCTGGTCAAGAAACCACCATGGCGGGCCATATTGAAGCTTGCCCGGCATGCTTCCATCCTGGAAATTCCCGATCATTGTTGCAAAAAGCTCGTTATCTCTTGGATTGTTGTTGTAAAGAACAACTTTCGGAAGCCGGTTATCTGTGTCGAGACGATCAAGCAGCCGGGACAACTGCCTGGCCATGTTTAGGTCTCCCATGGAATCGAACCCGGTATTTGCACCCAATTTATTTTTCATACGGGT
Organism: Balneolaceae bacterium; assembly: GCA_007694095.1. GTDB lineage: Bacteria > Bacteroidota > Rhodothermia > Balneolales > Balneolaceae > Rhodohalobacter. Next base: position 11,481 of record RECI01000251.1, read on the forward strand.
GTTGTTGTTTCGCATAGCACCGATATGCAACTGAAAAACCCACCCTTTTTCATAATCCATGAGGCCGCATTTGTAAAGAAATGCCGACTTGAATTTTCTTGCATCAGCTTCCCCCGGCACACCCCCAATCATCACTTTATCAAAAATATATTGAATTTCCTGTTCGGTATATGGATCTGAGTAGGGTTGATCTACACCGTGGTCGGATGCCCTGCAACCCAACGAGTCGAAATAATTATGCCGCTTTTCTAAAGCTTCAAGAAAGTGGTTATAAGTCGATATTTCGATATCTGCTGCTTTTTCCAGTTTCTGAACCCATAATCTGAATTCATCTACATTTTCGATTTCCATTCCGGCATCGGGACGGAATGTTGGTACCATAATAAAACCTGTACCCTTCTCATTCCGAAATGAAGCATGGTGTTCGAGTGAATCTGTTGGATCATCGGTAGTACCTACAACTTTAACCTTACTTCGCTCCAGAAGTTTACGGGCAGAAAATCCGGGATCCTTCAGCATTTCATTACATTCATTCCACACGGATTCAGCTGTTTCTCCATTCAACAACCTATCTGTAATACCAAACGGATGCTTCAACTCCATGTGTGTCCAGTGATAAAGTGGATTACGAAGTGTTTTCGGAACCGTTTGTGCCCATGCCATAAATTTTTCCTTGTCGGACGCATTACCCGTAATGTACTTTTCATCAACGCCACAGGTTCTCATTGCGCGCCATTTGTAATGGTCACCTTCAAGCCAGATATGCGTCAGGTTTCTGTAATTGATGTCGGCAGCAATTTCACCCGGTGGCAAATGGCAATGGTAGTCAATGATAGGCTGATCTTCCGAGAACTGATGAAAAAGTTGAGATGCCATATCGTTCTGGAGCATAAAATCATCATGTATAAATGGCTTTTTCATAGGTTTCTGTAATGTTTCATCCCGCAAATTCCGGGAACCGTTTAAGGTTACGTTATTTGTTTGATTTTTGTCCTAAGTCTGAAAATGTTTATTTGTAAACCGGGAAATATAAATAAATAGTTTTTTTGAAGGTTGAAAACATAACATGTGTTCACGAACTTCCTGAATTAAAATCAGACAATTATTTAAACGGATCACATAATCTTTAAAAATTTAACACAGCTAAACATGACAATTTCTACTGCAAAGCTGGAGCAAACCTGGCGATGGTTTGGCACGTATGATACTATCGATTTGAATGATATCCGGCAGACCGGGGCAACCGGTATTGTCACCGCTCTCCATCATATGCCTATTGGATCCGTGTGGCCTGTCGATGAAATTCTGAAACGGAAAAAAGAGATTGAAAAAGCCGGGCTCAGATGGTCGGTTGTTGAAAGTGTACCCGTTCATGAAGATATCAAACGGCGGATCGGGAAATATCAAATATATATAGAAAACTACAAGCAATCGATCCGTAACCTCGGACAGTGTGGTATTGATACGATTTGTTATAATTTCATGCCAGTGCTCGACTGGACACGTACCGACCTTGAATTCGTGACACCTGACGGCTCTACTGCACTGCGGTTTGAGGAAATTGCACTTGCCGCATTCGACCTGTTTATGTTGAAACGACCAGGTGCAGAAGATGATTATTCGCCCGAAGCTATCGATAAAGCCAAAATCTTTGCTGAAGGGCTCAACAATACCCGAAAAGATGACCTGATGCAAACCATTCTGGCAGGGCTCCCCGGATCAGAAGAAGGTTATACCTTCGACGAATTTCAAAAGATGCTGGCAAGTTATGATGGAATCTCTGCTGAAGATCTCAAAAACAACCTCTATCACTTTATCCGGGAAGTTACTCCTGTGGCTATCGAATCGGGTGTGCGGCTTGCTATCCATCCTGATGATCCTCCTTTTCCTCTTTTTGGCCTTCCAAGGGTTGTTAGCACTGAACCCGATGCAAAAGCCCTGATCGAAGCATACGAATCCCCAAATAATGGGATTACGCTCTGTACCGGCTCATACGGAGCCAGGCCCGACAATGACCTTCCCGGAATGGCGGAACGGCTTGGCCACAGGATAAATTTTGTCCACATGCGAAATGTGCAAATTGAAAACGGCCGCACCTTCCACGAATCCGATCACCTTGATGGCAGTGTGGATATGACAGGTGTGATGAAAGCCCTGGTGCTGGAACAACGGCAAAGAATCAGCTCCGGCCGGAGCGATATCAATATTCCCATGCGCCCCGACCACGGACATAAAATGCTGTACGACCTAAAGAAAGATACTTTTCCCGGCTACTCCCTGATAGGCCGAATGCGCGGCCTGGCCGAACTCAGGGGACTTGAATTGGGAATCCGTAAAAGTATTT
>RECI01000254.1 GCA_007694095.1 Balneolaceae bacterium
CCGATTAACGCAAGCGTTTCGTCATCCAGCTTCAAATTGGTGAAAATATTTGAAACATCATCGTTTTCATCAAACAGGTCCATCAGTTTCAGGTTTTTTTGTGCTGTTTCTGCATCGGCAGATACTTCCGTTAAAGGTATTCGTACCAGTTCAGCAGATTCAACATTAATTCCCTGCTCTTCGAGATTTTTCTTTACCGCCATTAAATTTTCACGGGTGGTCATGATCTCGATAAAATCATCTTCAATTTCCACATCCTCTGCCCCCGCGTCTATTGCAAGAAGCATCAGTTCCTCTTCATCAATGCCCGGCTTATTTATTTTGATAGAACCCTTCTGATCAAAAAGGTATGCCACGGATCCATCTGTACCAAGATTGCCGCCGTGCTTGGTGAACAAATGACGGATCTCGCCCACGGTCCTGTTCAGGTTATTGCTGGTAGCTTCAATGAAGTAAGCAATTCCACCCGGCCCATATCCTTCGTAGGTTACTTCTTCGTAATTGCTGCTGCCGTCATCTAGTTCGCCGGTCCCTTTTTTTATGGCCCTTTCGATATTATCTTTGGGCAGGTTTACCGCCTTGGCATTTTGAATTGCCAACGCTAACCTTGGGTTAGAAGACGGATCACCACCTCCCACTCTCGCCGCAACGGTTATTTCCCGGATATTTTTTGTAAATGCTTTGGATCGCTTTGCATCTTCCCGGGCTTTCCGGTGCTTGATGTTCGCCCATTTGGAATGTCCTGCCATAGTACTGCTGAAGAATTTCTTTTTGAATGAAAACGTGGATAATATACGATATAATGGGAAATTTCACCTAACAAGCAATCAAACGGAAACTAATATATGAAGATTATGTAGAATTTGTATGGCTGCTTGCGCCTGACTGTTCCGGGTTATAAGTTGAGTTAAAATTCAAACCTGTAAATTAGTGAGCTTTTTATGAAGAAAAATCTATCACTGAAAATTTTCTCATTCATTATCGTTTGTTCTGTTCTGATACTTGCAGCAGGCAGTTGTGCGGTACTTGAACTGGCACGGCAGGGTGATTCTTCCCCCGGGGTTGACCTTGGTACAACCGAGGCTCCTGAAGTGGTGGCCGGCAGTGCTGCCGAGGTTTCTGTTGATTTTTCGAATATGGTAAACCGGGTACAGCGCATGCGCCGGTCATCCATTGCAAATATGGGTGCAAGTGAATTGTTTTCACTCGGTGAGCCTATTCTTACTGCAACAAAACACTCGGTGGTTTTTAACGAAGTCACATTACAGGCATTGCGAGGGCCTGTGAATTCATTGAGCAGGTCGCCCAGAACCATCTCCGCTGACGACCACCGGCGAATCAGCAGGGATATTGAACGTGCAACCACATCCCGTACCGGTCGCGATCAGGCAAAGCGTGAGCTTGATGCCGCAGATGTGCGCAATGTACTTTTGAATATCAGGGATGGAAATATCAGCCAGTCGTGCGACGACCTTTTTAATATGGACGGAAACCGGGTGCTTCTTGCGCCGGGCGATATTTTTAATGTTGCCAATACGGTATGCCCTGAAGGCTCAGTATTTGTAATTTTGCCGGGGCTACATACAGGGCAGATGGTTGAGCAGTCAAAAAATGGCAATACCTGGATAGGTACTGGAAATGCAGTTATAGACGGCCGGAATGAAACAGCCCGTGCATTCAGCGGAGGGCTGTCAGGAAATACCATCCGTAATCTGGATATCCGGAATTACACCGATCATGGGATACACTCTTCCCGCATAAATGATGTCTATATCCGTGATAACCGGTTTCACAATATTGCACCTGAAAAACATGGCCAGGGGCACGGCGCCATCATGTTTTCATTCTCCGAAAACCTGGAAGTCCACAATAACCATTTCGAAGAAGTAGCTTCAAGTATCCGGTTTGTGGAAAGTCGCGGGCCGTTGCAGGTAGTTGAAAATACGGCATTGAATTCAGGAAGAAATTTTTTCCAGTGCGACAAATGCAATGGGCGGGGAATACGCGTTAACAGAAATTCCATGGAGCAAACCCGGCAGTTTGGAGTTGTTGCCCTGGAAGACTGGATCAATATCTATCAATCGAACGGAGAACAGGGCAGCCCGATCCAGGTGAATCATAACAGGGCAAAGGGCTATGGCGATTCTGATTCCGGTTCATTTTTGATTCTGGGGGATGCCGGAGGCTCGCACCAGGAAGCAGTTGGAAATATCGGGGTTAATCCCGGGCAGGTTGGAATAGGGGTTGCCAGCGGGGTTAATATCAGGGTTGCGGGAAATAAAATGTACAGCATACAATGGGAGAACAGCAACGTTGCATTTTATTCTGCCAATTTTTACAGTACCGAGTGTAATGCGCATCAATTTGAGGCGGATACAAATAGTGCCAACTGGAGAAATTCACGCGGCCAGCACAACCGCTCCTGGGCTGACGGAAGGTGTGGTGTTTCAAACACCCAGATAAGAAGCCTTGTAATAGAAGACAGGAATCTGGGCCCAGGCATCTGGAATGAGTGGTAAAAATCTGCGGCAGGCTGTCTAATTGGTTTCAACCTAAATCGCTGACTTTCAAATATTGCCACGAAAACACGGAAAACAAAGGATATTCCGTGCTTTTCCGAGTTTCTCCCGAAGGGATCCCTTGTGGGGCGTGGTAACTCAACTCGTTTTACTTGCATTCATGGATATATCATCAAAAAACGGATTCATCTAATGATGTTAATGAGTCGCTTTGACCTTGCTCATCAACCATGAACTGAACCGCTCGTGATACGGTTTGACCTCTTATCAGGTCTCGTATTTGAAATTCAAGCTGATAGGTGTCAGGCTGAAGTTCTTCAGTTACGAGTTCCAGGCTCTCTGCGAAACGGCTGCCCATATGTTCAAATGAAAGGTTCATCTTCCCATCAATAACATCTCTTCTGAAGAGGTTCAGGAAACCGGACCTCGATGTTATAGAATAGTCTACTTCAAAACGACTGAAACCCTGTTCATCGGTTTCGAGATGATATACCTCAAAATGAACAGCAAGGTTTTCCCCATAAGGGATCGTTTTTTGGTTCGATACGATAAATGGGAAGAACAGGCCGTCTTTCGCTTCAAGATCCCTTGAGTACCCGATTATCAGGTCGCTTGCAGCAAGAATATTTGGCCCGGCATCAAAATGAGGCGGCTGTGTAAACTCTTTTACACCAAGGCCGCGAAGCTGAACGGGATTTGCTGATGCAAGCAACCGGCTTTCTGGTGCAAGTTTGTTATCAAGACGGGCATAGATAAATTGCCTTACGGGTTCGGTAACTACAGGAACCAAAAACACGGATGTAGCCCGGGAATCCCTGTCTGTCATAATTACGGACTCATGCTCAGTAATTCCAAGTGGCAATCCGTTTGCATCTCTTCTCTGCAAAATGTGTTTCAGTGAATAGACTTCCCTGTAATCCAGTTCCAATGATGTGAAATCACCCTCTATGGCTGCACTGTTGATATCCCATGAGGTGTAGTCGGCATACATTGCAGGAATGGGGTTACTTTCCACAAATGTTGCATAAACTGGGCGATTGTGCTGATCCAGCATTCGGTACTGGAAAACCTCGACCGGAATTTCCGGTAAATATTCCCTGCTGGTTGAAATCTCTGTTTCTGCTGAAGCAAGGTAGCGCTCAGCTCTGTATCTGTCACGGAAATGGAGTTCCTGTCCAAAATAGGCGGAGCTGATAAAAACCAGTTCAGCCTGATCATCGTCATCCGGAGTAATGGAATAATTTTCAGAAAATCTGTAAAACTGATCCTCCATCAATGCGGTTCTGTTGGTAAAATAAGGGTCAACACTGCGCAATTTGGCATGATACAAATATTGCATTACCAGACCCGGGCTAATCGATACAGTTGATTGAGCTGAACGTTGCTGTTGCTCATAAGATTCTCGCGCAACCCTGCTGATGGCTTGCCTGCCATAGGCCCTTCTCGGAATCAGGTTATGCAGAGTGGAAATACGTTGATAAGTACCGTCTTCCTGTTTTTGGAAAAACAGGGTGAGGTCGCGCATTGAGTTTACATGTGTGGAGTGATAGCGCCACATTTCAATTTCGGTGTGTTGTTCATACTCCGACATTCTGTCTGATATATTACCGGTCAGCGACTGTGCCCTCATCGGGCTGCCACCCTGCATAGCTACCCATGTCGTAACAAACCGTTCAACTTCTTCCGGTTGTATACTGAGATCCATGATTTGTCTGCCGTTATCAGGTTCGCCAAATCGCAGGTATATCACAGATCGTGGATCAGTCAGAATATCTGTGGTTTCATCCCCGGCAAAATTCCTGTAGATATATGCAAGCCTTTCCCAGTGTTCGAGCAGCCTGGGATTATAATTGAAATCGGGGATGTAATTTTTACGATCCCAAAAATCATGTAATTCAGAAAACAAGTCAGGGTTTCTTTCATCCAGCATTTTCTTCCATCGCCTGTATTCTTCTATTTCAGCAATGGGTTTCATATGCTCAATTTCTTTCACTAATGCATTAGCATTCAATTCGATATTTTCAGAACTCAATCCCCATACATACATCGAAAAGGCCAGTTCATAATATGGCTTCATGTTTTGTTCCGTTACAAGACGGATATATTCAACAGAAAGGGCCAGGCATGGTTCGGTTAGATGGGTTCGGGCATCAGCCCAAATGTCAAGAGCCAGTTCGGCTTCCTGGTTAATAATTGCCTTATGTCCTTTTTCTATCCAATTTTCACAGTTTTGCTGAATTCCGGGTGGTTGCGAGTAAGCCAGAAGGGGAACGAGTAGGTACAGGCTGAGGATCAGATTTTTCATGACGGAAAGTGTTTATGTAAAAATTTACAATGGCACTACCAGACTCCTTGGTGCAGATTAACTTAAAAATTTCATGAAATCAATAACATGTTGATGCGATTGTTACAGAATCTGATGAAAACGAATCCTAAAAGAAACAGGTTTGTTATGATATATAATGATTGTAAGCGTTACCTTAACATAATTTATTAACGGGCAGAAAGTAAATCAGAAAGAATGAATATCGGAATTGTATGTTATCCTACATTCGGCGGGAGTGGAGTTGTTGCCACCGAACTTGCAAAAGGGCTTGCCAACAGGGGCCATAATCTGCATATTATCAGTTATGCCCAGCCGGCGCGCCTCGATTCGTTCCGTACTGACATCACCTATCATGAGGTAGACCTGAGTACCTATCCCCTTTTTGAATTCCCTCCGTACGACCTTGCCCTTGCCAACATGATGGTAAACCTGATTCAGTTTGCCAAACTGGATATCCTTCACGTCCATTATGCCATCCCGCATGCAACCAGCGCGTACCTGGCCAAACAGATCCTGAACAGCAAAGCATCAAAAGTGCCGGTGATTACCACCCTTCACGGAACCGACATCACGCTGATTGGCAGCGATCCCACATACAAGCAGGTAGTAGATTTTTCCATTAACCAGAGCGATGGTGTTACGGCTGTATCAGAGTACCTGAAAAATGAAACGTACCGGCTCTTTGATATCGAGAAAGAGATCAGGGTAATACCCAACTTTATTGACCTGGAACGGTTTCAAAAATCAAAAAAAGAGCATTTTAAAAAAGCGATATGCCCTGAAGGCGAAAAAATCGTAACCCATGTATCCAATTTCCGGGAGGTGAAGAGAGTAACCGATGTGGTGGCGGCTTTCAGTCAAATATTGAATAACGGAGTGCCTGCAAAACTGTTGATGGTAGGCGACGGCCCCGAAAGGCCAAAAGCCGAACAAAAATGCCGGGAGCTGGGGATGTGCAATCACGTACGTTTCCTGGGGAAACAGGAACAGGTGGAGGAAGTACTTTCCATTTCCGATTTATTTATGATTCCCTCAGGCAGTGAAACATTCGGCCTTGCGGCTCTTGAAGCGATGAGCTGCAGCGTGCCTGTAGTGAGCTCAAATATTGGCGGCCTGCCTGAAGTGAACATACATGGCGAAACCGGTTATCTTTGTGAATTGGGTGATATTGAATGCCTTGGTAATTGTGCCACACAAATACTGAGTGATGAGAATTTGCACGCTAAAATGGCTGCAGGTGCAAGAAAACGTGCTGAATTTTTTGAAATGGATAAGGTGGTTACTGTCTATGAAGAGTATTACGGTGAAATTAAATCGGCGATGTAACTGTTCTCCGTTCGATGACAGGCAGCGTTATAATGAATGTTGCACCTTCACCAGATTTGCTTTCAAGTACCAGTGACCCATTGTGACCTTGTGTAATGATATCATAACTCAGGCTTAATCCCAGCCCTGTTCCTTCACCGGTAGGCTTGGTTGTAAAAAATGGTTCAAAAATTTTCTCTTTTATTTCCTCTGGAACACCCGGGCCGTTGTCGCTGATGCGTATTTCGATGAAGTCTTCATGCTTATATGTCGTAACCTTAACTTCAGGTTCAAAATCACCATTATTCTTTTTCCTGAAATCCCAAACAGCGTCCAATGAATTGCCGATAATGTTGAGCAGAGCCTGTCCTATTTCCTGTCCCACAACTTTTGCTTCTTTTACGTTGGGGTCCAATTTGGTGTGGATGTTGGCGTGAAAATCCGGTATTTGTGATTTTTTCCCGTGAAAAGCCAGGTTTACATACTTTTCCACCAGGCTGTTAATATTGAAAACTCCAAACTCTGCCTTTCCTCCCCGGGCGTGCTGCATCATCGATTTTACGATAGAATCGGCCCGTTTACCGTGCTCTTCAATTTTTATAGTATTGTGTTTCAGGTTCTCCAAAAGGAAATCCATCTCTTCCTTGTCATTTGCTTCAATAGCCGCAACCAGTTCATCCACAAGCTCATTTGAAACCCCGGCAAAATTGTTGATGAAGTTCAACGGATTTTTAATTTCATGGGCGATGCCTGTTGAAAGCCTGCCAAGTGAAGCCATTTTCTCGGCCTGAATTAACTGTTTCTGTGCCGATTGTAAATTGTGGTAGGCAATTTCAAGCTCACGCGCTTTTTCTAGTTCAAGGGCTTTTCGCTCATTTTCAGCTTCGAGCGCTTTGGCTTGGGCTTCTGCAGCTTTGGAACGTGCCGTAGCCGTCTCAGCCCGCAATTCGGCTTCCCTCAATCGTGCGGCATCACGCTCTTTTTTGATAAGCCTGTTTCGCTGCATTCTGTCGACTGTGAAAATAACCAAACCAAAAAAAGCGATATATATCATAAATGCCCACCAGGTGAGCCACCATACCGGATTTACAGAAAAAGAGAAACGAAGCGGGATTTCGGATGCCACTCCGCTTTCATTCACAGCTATCACCTCGAACGTATAGGTTTTTGGGAAAAGGAGTGCCGGCAAGTTTGTGTACCGAAGGCTTACATCCTGAGTTTCCGGCGACCAATTTTCATTATATCCGATCAGCCTTGTTCTGTACCGCACCTGTGATGTGTTGCCGAAACTTGTGGCGGCATATTCAAAGACTACCTCATTTCTACCTTCAGCCTGGTAGCTTAAATCAAAAGAAATCAGATGAAGCAACGGAGGTGTGGTGTTAGGCCTGTCAAGGTCAGGATGATAAACAGATAACCCTGAAGCAGTTCCGTAGTATACAATGCCATTCTTGTCCACCTTAACTGAGCCATAAAGCCATACCTCATTATCTATCAATCCATCCTGCCTGGTTACATTTTTCAGAACAGAGCCATCCTGAGGGTTTATCTCGGCGAGGCCTCTGTTTGTTCCGGCCCAAAAATGACCAGTTGTTGGCGATAGAGCAAAACTGACCGTATTGTCTGCCAATAAGCCATCGGCTCTTGAAATGTGTTTGAGGATTTCCGTTGTTTCCGGATCAATCACATACAAACCCTCCTGTGTGCCTATCCACATGGAATCCTGATGCCAGACAAGCTTTTCAATATGATTCGTCGGGGCCCCGTTATCCCTTGACCAAAACATGCTGAACAGGGTGGGATCCGGCTCACTTGTTGCAAGATTTTGAAGCAGGGAAGTATCTACCGGGACACTGCTCTTGTAGATTCCCCTGTCCAGGGTGCCAATCCACATGTATCCTGCCTCATCAAGTGCAACAGACTTGTAGAGCGTTGCCGGCAAGCCGTGGCTGGAATTCAATTCATATATATTTCCATTAACCACACCAAAGATACTTCGGAGGCCGGGAAACCATGAGGTTTCAATCATTTGGTTGTTTACACTATTTCGAATCAGAATATTCTCGGCTGCGATAAACGGAGGGCTGTTAGGTATGGTAAAAACCCAAACCTGTTGTCCATTGATGGTAATATTGTTACGATTAATTGCACCGGCAACAATATCATTTTCACTGTAAGCAATTCCATTCAATCCCTGTGTGGTAGCAATCCAGATTCTGCCCGATGAGCCCATGGAAAGGCCGTTAACCCAATTACCTGCCAGGCCGTCAGCCTGGGTAAGATAAACCGAATTTCCATCCTTATTTATGCATGTTGCCCCGCCTTCGGTGCCAACCCATATTCTGCAGGGAGAAGCGTCATCATCCGGAACCAAAATCGTGTTTATCCTGGGTGACGGGAGGGCTGGAGCTTCACCTGCAATTGAAAGCGAGCTGTAATTTTCAAATGCGCGATAGTTGTATCTCAGTTTCGAAATACCTCCGGATTGGGCTATCCATACATTTCCCTCGCGGTCTTCCATTACATGGAAAACATTCTCACTCAGCAGGCCGGTTGCCCTTGAATATTGTTCGATAACCTCACCAGTACTGCGGTTAAACCTGGCAATACCGCCCGCGCCGTTCGACGCCCACAATGATCCATCAGAAAGGAGATGGAGGCCGTTGATATTTGATGACGGTCCGGTGTAAACAATCGTTGGTTCTGTTGAATCGCTGCTAAACTTCAGGATTTCACCATTCTGCCTGTAGGCCCAAATATCATTTTCATCCTCGTAAATCGAGATGATTTCTGTACCCCCGTAAATCTCATCCGGTAAAAAAATCAGTTCAGATTCGTGATCGTGAAACCGGTAGAGGATTCCGCCCTCGAGACCCACAATTACGGAATTATTTTTACCGGAATGAACTGAATTAACTGATAAATCTTCTGAAGATGAAATTGCTGTGGAGATGGTATCCGCATACACCACGCCGTTATCATCGATAAAATACCGAACCAGGCCATTTCCTGATGTACCCACCCACAAACGGCCGGATGTATCCACCGTAATCCTGTTTTGGGTTAAGGCATCGTTGATGAGAGGAGTGTTATTGGGGTTAGAGGTGAAAGTAACCCTGTTTCCGTACTGATATGCTGTAAGCGGCTGTTCTGAAACGGCAAGCCCCTCGTGTGAAGCAATCCACAGGTAGCCGTTATGGTCTTCGGCAATCTGCCAGATTCCCGGGTCTCTCAATCCGTCATCACTATCAAAAAGGATCATCCGTGCCCCGTCGAATCTGACGAGGCCGGATGAATAAACAGCGAGCCAGATAAAACCCTGCCTGTCCTGGTAAACATCCGTTACCATGGCAGAAGGCAGGGCTAAGATTTCACTATCCGGCGTGTAGTTTGTTACCGGGCGCTGCTGGGCAAAAGCTGCATTCCAGGCAAACAGTACTACAGCTAATGTTAAATATGACTTCCATTTCATTTCGCCCAAAAGTACATAAAAAATTATTCACTTCTATCACCGGCTTCCGATTCCACCTGTTCCGTTAAAGGCACTCAGTGTTTGTGTACCACTCGAGACGGTCGCAAACGATAACACTCCGGGTGCATAAGTTCCATTTACAGTTGCCAGGCTCTTGAGGGGACCATTGACAGGGCATGTACCAAGCGCGTTACAAGCGATGGCCTCACCAAATATTAATATAGCCCGGTTAAAAGGATCATTGAGTATAATTTCATCACCATCAATTGTAAATGCTCCCTTATTGCTCATCACATTTAATTCTGCAGTTAACAATTGTTTCATCAATTCGCTCACTTCAGAGTCGCCGTATTTTTGGCCTCGCAAAATTCGGAGTGCATCCTGAATTTTATTTGGGCCGAATTTAAATGGTTCTGGCACATTAGGCAATGTATTTTCTATTAAGGTTAATAACTCATTCATTTGATCTCTTGTGTAATCAACATTAGGGTTCCTAAGTACCTGTGCACGGTTTATGCCCGCATGCTGTAACTGAAATGCCCAATATTGGGTTGAACGCGTATTTTTCTGGATTTCACCACTCAATAAATCGGCAATAATTTGCTCAGTATTAAGTACATAGGCAAAATGGATGTCTTCCACGTCCTCTGTAACATTAGTAAAATCTAAAAAGGTAACCGGTATAGCCTGGTAGTAAGTATTGTCTACCTTATTGGCGGGTACTTTAATCCTGAAATCACCACCAGAAGAATTCACAGTTAGTGAAAATTCACCGTCTTCTTCCGTTATAACTGAGTCAATAAATGTCTCATCTCCGCCATTCAATGAATAAAGCCTTACTTCGATGTTTTCTAGGCCATACTCTTCCGGTTGCTTGATGTTATCTTCATTAGCATCAATATAAATACTTCCGGAGAAGGTTAATTCAGGCAGAACTGTGGGGCAAACCGGGCCGGCAATGGAACCAGTTGAAGTAGTAGTTCCTGGTCGAATCAAACTCGTAGTCACAGTTCCAACAGGAACATTTCCTAAAAATGTAATTGAATAAAATCTTGGATTTTCATTACTTGGTGGTGCAGGAATCGCTTGGCTCCATTGTATTTTAAATACATCATCTATTTGACTAAGATCATGCAGCTCAGGAAAAGCGGCAATTGGTTGTCCAACGCATTCTAACCACTGAAGTGTAAAATTATTAGGAACAGGTCCAGGTGTAGCTTTTTTATTTTCAACAGAGTATTCAAAGGTTGTAATAGTAGTACCGTCTAATTCACCAATAATTTCTCCTAAGAATTTAATCTCAGCTTCATTGATGGTAGTAGTTTGGTTTTGGACAACATTTACAGAATTTGCTGAATTGCCAATATTAGTTGCACTTTTTTCGACTGTTGAGGTACTCGTTGTATCACAGCTGAATAAAAAAACACCCAGAAGAAGCAATAGAGAATTGACCTTTATAAACCTTTGCATAATGTTATTATTTGATGGTTAAATTTGTGAAGAGAGAATTTGTGTTATCAGTATCACCATAGATTAAAAAAAAGATCTACTGATATTGATTCATTTTTTGGTACAGCCGGGGCTTAAGTCAGATCTTTCAATGAAAATGTTCCCTCTATTCAATACCGGTTTTTTTCACTGATAGGCTCACTTCCCCCTTTAATTTGATGATGAAATTAACTAAAAAATTGACAAATAAAAATATTTTATCATGTATTCATCAGAATTTAAAATTATTATTTCCGAACATTAAAAATGTCTAATAATTAGACAATAAAATAGAATTTTATATAATAGTATCTAAAATACCTAATTTTTAATTAAAATTAAGTTTCATAAAAACAATATTATAGTATACATATTATTAAAATTATATTAGATGAAAGAATATTTTTGATTTCCACAGACAGAGTAGTATATACATAAAGTACAATATAATTTTAAGGTTAGCTTGCCAGATGAATATCATTGCCTGCATGAACCGGATTACTGTATTGTTTGTTCTTAGTGTTATCAGTTTATCGTGCAGCCATCAACCTCTCTAAAAAATTCCATTGATGTGGCTGGCATGTTTCCCGGCATTTTCATTGAAATAACCATCTGTCACTCCGAGCCACTAATTTTTCCAAAAAGCATACTCTACGTAATACGCCTTCGCCAAAGCTTCAGCGTACCTTCGGTTTAAATGTAGTAGAGCGGAAAACACAATATCAGAGATGACAGTCCAAAAGTCCCCTCTTCCCCGTAATCAAACTTATCAAAATATTGTACCGAATTTTATACATTGATACGATCTTTACAAATGTGCATCAGTGCATCAAATGATCCGGCTTTCTATACGTAACGTACAATCAAATTCTATACAATATGAAGGTAACCGTAAACTTATCACTGCTGAATGTAAACATATTTCTTTTACTCATTGCAGTACTGTTGATGAACACCGGCTGTAACGACCGCCCGGATGAAACAGCCGCAACAGGTACTGAAATTCAAACAAAGGGATTTGTTGATGTGCTGGATGATGAACTGGAAAATATTCTGAATATTCATGCAGAACCTGAAATTCTCGGTAAAGGATTCCAATGGACTGAGGGGCCGGTTTGGGTGGAGGAGCATAGTTTTTTGCTTTTTTCTGAAATACCCGCAAATACCATACACCGCTGGAGTGAGAGTGATGGAATTACACCTTACCTGAATCCGGCCGGTTATACCGGCGACTCCGGCAGGGGGGGCGAACTTGGTTCAAATGGGTTAATCATCGGGATTAACGGGGAGTTGCTACTTTGCCAGCATGGCGACCGGAGGATAGCACGGATGGAAGCACCCCTGCATCAGCCTGCTGCCGAATTTACAACGATTGCCGGCACATACCTGGGCAGCCGTTTCAACAGCCCCAACGACCTGGTTCAGCACAGCAGCGGCAGTATCTATTTTACCGATCCACCCTATGGACTTGAAGGCTATGTTGATGACCCGGAAAGGGAGCTTGATTTCCAGGGTGTGTATCGTGTTGATACGGATGGTACCGTAACCCTGCTAACGGATGAGTTAAGCCGGCCAAACGGTCTGGCTTTCTCGCCGGATGAAAGCCTGCTTTACGTGGCCAACTCTGACCCCGGCCGAGCGATCTGGAT
Organism: Balneolaceae bacterium; assembly: GCA_007694095.1. GTDB lineage: Bacteria > Bacteroidota > Rhodothermia > Balneolales > Balneolaceae > Rhodohalobacter. The sequence continues at coordinate 12,760 of RECI01000254.1, forward strand.
GGTTTATGATGTACTCGAAGATGGCGGTATCGCCAACGGGCGGTTATTCTATGATGCTACGGAACATGTTGGCGCTGAGCCCGGGCTGCCGGACGGCATGAAGGTGAAAAACGATGGGTATGTATTTGCAACCGGTCCGGGCGGTGTCTGGATTATTTCTCCGGATGCTAAACCACTTGGAATTATTAAAACCGGCGAATTTATTTCCAATGTAGCATTTGATGCTGAAGAATCAACCTTGTTTATGACAGCGAATTCGTATCTTTTACGGTTAAAACTGTAATCTGACATTAACCTAGGTCACACAGAATCATGACTTGCTGCGGACACTGCCGGGATGCCGATGATTTTTTTAGCGAGCGAACTGCCCGGCGGGATTTTAAAAGGTACTTGCACCGGGGACCTGATAAGCAGACCAGCATGCTGGTAGAGTCGATTCGGAAAACAGGGATCAAAGCAGAAACACTGCTCGATGTCGGTGGCGGAATCGGCGCCATCCAGCTGGAACTGTTCAAAAACGGTTTAATGAAATCGGTGAACGTGGATGCCTCAAATGCCTATCAGGCCGTTTCAAAAGAAGAAATTTCAAAACGGGGGCTTGACGGGAAAACGGAGTACTATTTCGGTGATTTCACAAGCCTGGCACCGTTACTGCCCGAAGCTGATATCGTAACTCTCGACAAGGTGATCTGCTGCTATCCCGACATGAAGAAACTGCTTCAATTATCACTTCAAAAAACAGTAAAACGTTACGGGCTTGTTTATCCAAGAGTGAACAGGTTCACAAAGATTGGCTTTTGGTTTGTAAATTTTTGGTTTCGTATCCGCAGAAGCGAGTTCCGGACCTACCTGCACCCACCCTCACTTGTTAATGAAATCATCAGTAATCACGGATTCAGGCAAACCAGTCATCAAACTACACTGCTCTGGCAAGTCGCCGTTTACGAGCGGATGTAGAATTACGACGACTAGTCGGCAGGTTTTGACCTGAAAGCGTCCGCAAGGTCCTTTCAGCGTCGGGAGCAAAGGG
>RECI01000008.1 GCA_007694095.1 Balneolaceae bacterium
TGCCTTTTTTTCTCTCAAAACGGAATAATAACCTGGTAGAATGGATGGAGCGGCCCGATTGCAATACCGAGCTGCTGAACAACACTTACCGTCAATTCAGCCGGATCAACAGCCTTTTGTCGGGCTGGGAGAGGATTTATAAAAATGAAATCAAGCCGGTGCTCAGACAGATTGAAGGACAAGCCACCATTCTTGACATTGGCTGCGGAGGCGGGGATATCATTTTACTGCTCCAAAAACTGTGCCGTAACGACGGAATCAATGTTTCCTTTACCGGTATTGATCCTGATGAACGGGCCGTGCTGTTCCTGGAAGAACTCGAAAATAGTGGGGATATTCAGTTTCGCGCAGTCACATCAAACAGGCTTGTGGAGGAAAATCGTCAATATGATATTGTTATTTCGAATCATGTAATGCATCATTTAAACAGCGATGACCTGTTGAGATTATGCAGTGAGGCATCTGCCCTTGCAAATAAACGGGTATTGTTCAGCGATATTGAACGGAGTGATATTGGATACGCTGCATTCGCAACAGTTGCTCCCCTCCTTTTCCGGAAAAGCTATATTGTGAAAGACGGGCTTATCTCCATCAGGCGCAGTTACAGGAAAAATGAATTGCAAACATTGCTTGGCAGCAACTGGCTTGTGAAACGTCAGTTTCCTTTCCGCTTGCAGGCTATATATGATTTATGACAATTGTGTAATTGAATGAATAAAGATGTAAACATAGTCATTGCCGGCGGGGGCCCTGTCGGGCTTTTTCTTGCCGGCCGTTTGATACAGTTTGGATTCCATTGCACGTTACTTGAGAATAAACCAAAGATTGACCGGCATTCCAAATCACTGGGCATTCACCCCGTTTCACTCGAACTTTTTAACCGTGCCGGTATTGCTGATCAATTCATTGAGCAGGCAATTAATATCAGGAGGGGTATTGCATTCTGGAACCGGGACAAAATCGGTGAAATATCTTTCGCCCGATGCCCCAAACCCTTCAATTTTGTACTGGCCCTGCCCCAGTGGCAAACGGAAACCATCCTTGAAAACTGGGTCCACTCGCTTCGGCCCGGAACTATTGTCCGCGGTGCGGAGGTGACGAATATTACTCAGTCAGATCACTCTGTTTCGGTTACCTATCATCAGCATAACAGTGAAAAAACCATGACTGCAGATTTCCTGGTTGGTTGTGACGGAAAAAACAGTAACGCCAGAAAACTTGCCGGAATTCCGTTCAACGGTAAACCGTATCCTGATACTTATATCATGGGCGACTTTACCGACAATACCAGGTTCGGAACGGATGCTGCTGTTTACCTGCACCATGACGGACTCATTGAATCGTTCCCCCTGCCGGGCAACATGAGGCGCTGGGTAGCCAAAACAGAATCACTTATTGAAGAACCTAAAGCCGAAATGCTCCGGCAGATCATTGAACAACGCACCGGGCATTCACTTACAACTTCGGAAAATGTTATGATGAGCGGTTTTGGGGTTCAGCATTATCTTGCAGATGTATTTCACTCAGGGCGAGTGCTGCTTTCCGGGGATGCTGCCCACGTGATAAGCCCAATCGGCGGACAGGGAATGAACCTTGGCTGGCTTGATGCTGAAGCGTGCGCGCAAATCTTTGTTAAAGCTGCTGATCGCCCTTCCGAAATTTCCCGTTTAATAAAAACATACACAACACATCAAAAGAAAATTGCCATTCATGCAGCAAAGCGGGCAGAAATGAACATGTGGCTTGGAAGAAAGGAAAATTCAGGCTTTACAGTAAAAATGGCAGCCCATCTTATAACCAAAAAACCCCTCTCGCACTTGTTGGCCCGTGTCTTTACCATGCGCGGCCTTGGAAGCTGGTGGATTTGAGAAACAGGCTGGTGACGTGTCTACTGTAAAATGATGGGATCTGTCGCGGGGTCTCTTTTTTTTATGTACTTTCAGTAACTTTTACTACTCTAACGAAAATAAAACGGAGGAAATTTTTATGTGGAAAACAACAATGATTCTGGTCATCACTCTATTATTTATGCTTCCTGACTACACATTTGCCCGGCAATCTGAAACGATGATGTTAACTCTGGATGATGCCACGCGGATTGCAGATGCAGCCCAGGCGCGGGCTGAACAGGATAACTGGACAGTAGTTATCGCCGTGGTAGATGAAGGCGGCCACCTTCTGCTGCTCCGCCGGCTGGATGGTACACAGCTTGGCAGTGTGGAAATTGCCATTCAAAAAGCCAAAACTGCAGTTTATTACAAGCGTCCAACTAAAGCCTTTCAGGATGGCGTAGCAGCCGGTAATGTCGGTATTCTTAACCTGCCAAATGTACTGCCATTTGAAGGTGGTATTCCGGTTATGCATAACGGCAAAGCCATCGGCGCAATAGGTGTAAGCGGTGTAACGGCGGCGCAGGATGGGATCATTGGCCAGGCCGGACTCGATGCTTTGTGAAAGACATGTTTTGATGTCGTCTTTCAGGTGGTGAAGAGATCATTCCCGTAAAAAATTCCTTCTTTTTTTAAATCGTGCATCTATAATTGGTAGCCGCTAATTTTTCCCAAAAACGGGAAACACTATATTAAAAATGACAGGAAAACTACGGGCAGTTTCGTGTGATACCACGGCATTCTTTTCTTCTAACCGTAGACGGTCTATGACCCCCTCGATTCGGTCCGGGGCTTTAATAAGACCATCACTCGGGGGGCACTGATTGCCTCTGCTCTCCCGGGGCGACGTTCGCTTGCATTCGCTGTGCTCACTTTGCCCCGGGCTCTGTGATTTCGCCCCCCGA
>RECI01000007.1 GCA_007694095.1 Balneolaceae bacterium
CCTCATATTTAATCTGTAACTGCGGGCTCTATGAAAGGAATTTTTGAAAACGAAAAATCATTCAAATCAACTTTATTACTGGCGTTATCGATGTCAATACCCACAAGTCTGCCTTCTTCATCATAATCAAGAACAACCCCTTCAGATACAACCTCACTGCGAATACTTGTCCTTGAGGAGAGATCAATGTAAAGAGAGTCTGTTTCAGGGTAGTAATTAAATTTCATTTTGTAAACCCCCGGTCAGGAAATGCGTTATGGATTGTTTTTTTATCTCCAAGTGTAACCACTCGCAAATATTTATTATCAAATTCTTTGATTTGTTTCCAAAAACAGTACTGATTGTCTTCTTGTTGTTCAGATTTTTCGGGATATTCGACCACCTCGATGCATCATTTTTTTCTAAGGTAAGGCCGTTTTCGGAGTACTTCATTCTCGAAATATGCGGTAAATTTATAATCTTTCATAGAAAATCATGGCTAGGCTTCTCAAGAAATTTCGGGCTGATTTGCAAATACCGGATTTTTCCAATTCCACTATTCAGTACTCTGCAATAGCCTGCATAAGCTTTCGCTTGGCAACTGGCAGAATAGTTTGATCGAATGGAAAATCGAGGTTTGTGTCGAATGCAAATGTTGCCGGATTTGGGAGTTCTTTCTCTTCCCTGATGAGCTCCAGTTTGATAGAACTGGGTGAAAGATGTGCCCTCCCCTGCTTCAATGCTTTTAAAAACCGGGTTTTCAGCGAACGGAATTCATCCTCTGAACTTTTAAATATAGAGAGCTCGAACCGGAACAAGTTCAATTTTTGTTCCTGGTTATCGGGCACAAAAAAGTATCCTTCGTCTCTGTAATTTGGCAAAATCCCAACATGTTCAACAGACAGCTCTTTCTCCACATATTCGTGAATTGCTGCACCTTCATGGATTACCTTTTCAATATTCGGCAGTGCCCAGTTTATGAGATTTTCAACTGCCGACAAATCGGTTCCATCTACAAAAACCACTTCATGTTCAATCGTGCGGTTTACCCAGTCGATCTTGCTTATCCGTTTCGGAAATTTGTTCCTCAGGTCAGAAAGCCGGTTGATAATATCCATCAGCGTTCTGCGAAGTTCTACCAGCATACTGAGATGCGGATAGATTTTGTAGTACTGAAATTCGGATGATATTTTTTTTAGTTCGGCCAGGATGATGTATTGCCGCTTCTCATAATCATCCCGTACTTTTGTAAAAAGGTTAAGAGTAAGCTGTGATTCTGTCATTATGAAACCTCCGGAAAAAATGGGATTTGAATAACAGGTCAACGGTATTTAAATGTGAGCATTTTGTCAAGAGGAAAATTAATCTCTGAAATTCCGTTTTTTGCAAACAGGTAACAGATCGGGTTATTTAAGACAAATCATACGCCATCCCTGTCTTTATGCACGTGATCCCTGGCCCCGACCAGGGATCTCCGCACGTTGTGTTGGGCAGGCCATACAAACGCCGGCAGTTCCCGGCTTAGCTTCGCAAGGAGATTTGACCAAACGTTGGTGGGTTCTGTTATAGCTACAGGCGGTTAGACCAGATGCCGGGATGACGAGAGGCCGAGGGGGGATTTCGGCGCATCATTCCCGGCAGGATATTTTAAACCCCGGATTCTTCAATAACTTTCAGAGTTTTTTCAAGCCCGGTTTTCGCTACTTCAAGTAAATCCTGCTCCCAGTAAACAGGGTTGAAAAGCTGAAGTGATACAAATTCATCAAATCCGGTCTCCTTTAAATCCCTCAGTATCTCACCTAGCGGGAAAATTCCGTCGCCAGGATAGATGCGGTGGGCATCTTCAAGCTCTTCGCGGGGTGGCTCGGGCGGTACGTCATTGATCTGAAATATTGCAATAAAACTGCCCCTGATGTGTTTCAGGCCGTTCCATCCCGATCCTCCAACATACATGTGGAACGTATCGGGTATAATTTTTGCCTCCGGGTGATCTGCATTCAGCGCGATGGCTGAAGCCTGGCCTATACGCTGATTATGAGGGAGAAACTGCAAAAAATTAAGAGCAGGGATAACATTGTAGTCGTTGATCCCCATTTCCAGCAGGTCATGGAAGCGTGCTGCAGCCCAGTTCAGGTCATAATCCTGCCATTGCCTCGCCGGGGTAAGTACAGTTTGGATATATTTGGCTCCAACCTCGGATGACTGCCTGAACCTGCGGCGATGATCGTTCTGCATCTGCTCCCATTCTTCCCTGTTTGGTGGAATGGCGTTCCACAATGCAACCACATTGGGTACTTCCATGCCAAGATCACGTATTTCCCGGCCTAACTCCCGGAGACTGCCCCCATTTTGCTCATATTCATTCAGCTCTCCCTCCCATGGTTCAATTCCTTTATAACCAGCCTCTGCAGCAATTCTCACCTTTTCCCTGATGCCTTGTGCCGGACGTATTGTGGATGTATCGAGGGAAATGGGCCAGGGGCTTCTTCCGTCATGATATCTTGTTTGGGAGGCTTGATTTTTTGATGAACCAAAACCGGAGATTGCAAGCCCTGCGGCGGCTGTTGTTCCAGTAATAAAATTTCTGCGGGAGATTGAGGACTTTGTCATGGTTGTTGATTTATTTATTTAAAATTGCGGCATTAATTTATTCTGAATTATCTGTCAAAGCAATCAAACTTATTTTAAATCTCGAACCAGCCGATAACCATGATAAATCGGTACAGGAAGACCGAAATCAGCTATCAGCTATCAGCTATCAGCTATCAGCTATCAGCT